>CALXUV010000048.1 GCA_944391815.1 uncultured Clostridia bacterium
GGTGTTTCCGTCAAAGCCGTATCTTGCGTCATCATAACCTATCTCTTTGACTGTGTCACGCACGATCTTCTGATAATCAATATTGGCATTTGTAGTTATTTCGCCCATTACGGTAATTATTCCGGTCGTTGCCGTTGTTTCGCAGGCAACCCTTGACATTTCGTCCTGCTTTAAAAGCTCGTCCAGTATAGCATCGGACACGCAGTCGCAGATTTTATCCGGATGTCCTTCTGTTACCGATTCCGAGGTGAAATACATTTTTTTGCTCATTTTTTTCTCCTTTTAAAAGTCATGGGACTGCTTTTCCGTCCCGTCTTACGACCGATCCAAACCGGTCAAAGAATGATAATCACGGAATAACAGTCCCTGTTATTATAAATTTTTTCGACACAACATCTCATCTCAGCGGAATTAGCACCTTACAAATGCAGGTTGCCGGGTTTCACAGGGCCTTTCCCTCCACCTCTCTTGATAAGACTGACGTACAAATTATAACATATTATTCTGCTTTTTTCAATACATTTTTTCTCTTTGACGATAAATATTACCGCTTTGCTTTCAGATTATTACTTTAAAGCCGTAATACACTCCGGTAACTATCGCTCCGGCTATTGCCACTCCGAGCATTATCGGCGGTATCGCCGTTCTCAGTCTCATTTTCATAAGTCCGGCTACCATCGACGCCGTCCATGCTCCTGTACCCGGAAGCGGTATGGCAACGAATATCATAAGTCCGAGAAACTCCCATTTTTCTATTTTCTTTGAATTTTTCTCAGCTCTTGCCTCAAGCTTATCCGCTATTTTTGCCGTTATTTTTATCTTTCTCATAACAACAAGTATTTTGTTGAACAAAAGCACTATAAAAGGTACTACGAGTATGTTTCCGCAAAGACATATTATCATCGTTTCCTTGAACGAAAGCCCCCACTCAAGCCCTACCGGAATAGCTCCTCTGAGCTCAAGTATCGGCATCATTGAAATAAGAAAAACTGTTATATATTTAAGCAAGAATTTTTACCTCCGGATTTTTTTCAGACAATTTCGGCTCCGAGCACTTTGAATATTATCACAAAACAAACTATTCCAATCGCCAAAGCTGTCAGTGTCACTATTATACTCTTACCCTTGAAATGATAACCGTCACCTGTGTTTTCACGAACGGTCTTCATTCCGGCTCTTCTCATTGTTTCGGAAACCGGCTTATAAATTATCATGACAATACACGCGTTTATGACCGATTTTATAAGGTTAAACGGAAGCAGAAGCTTCGGTATCAGCCCGACAACTTCATCGACTGTTACTCCCATATAATAGGGCGTTATCAGCAGATTCGCCAGCATCATTGTCGCTGTCATTGACAGAACTCCGCATATCAGTCCCAGTACTGCTGAATAAAGATTCCGTTTTGCTCTGTAAATTACAGATGCTACCGTTGCGAACGCCACTGTTGATATAACGTTCATCAGAAAACCGTAAAGCATTGTGTCACTCAGGGTAAGCATTTCAATAAGGGATACAACTACCGATATGGCTATACCCGCAAGTGGATTAATAATCATAGCCGCCACGGTTATTATAGCATCTTTAAGGTCAAGTGTCAAGAACGAAATTTTAATTCTGAATACCGCCACACACACATAAGCCAGAGCGGCAAACAGCGATATTATCACAAGTTTGTTTACAGTATTACTTCTTTTCATATTTTTCCTCCGAATTCAAAGTTAATGCAACTTTTTTTGCTTTTGCTGTTTTCGATTCGGGGAGGAGACAATTATTTGTTACACAAACAAAAAAGCCAAAATCACTGCTTCTGATACAAATATATCTTCGGATTTCGGCAATTTGTCTTCTCTCATCCGGACTTTTACCGTCGGTACGGGAATTGCACCCGTTCATGCTTATTCGGCTTGCGGACTATACCGCCGGTGTGGATTTTCACCAACCCTCGAAACAGTTATTTGTTTAACAAATAACCCCGCCGGAACTATATCCGGCGGGGGATAAGTTTGACTTTAATGGCAGCCACGGCAACTTTTACCGTTTTCGTCCGCACTTAATATCCGGAGAAAGCGAAAATGTTTCCCTTTTCTGCCGACTACCGTTAACTTAATTTATTTGCTTTTACGGTTACCCGTTTATGTCATATCTTCACTTAAACCACAGCCCCGGTTCAATGTCTTACGGCAAATGACCTGTGCTGTATTTTGCTACCGGATATTTCTTTCTGAGAGCATTAAATCTGATTTTTAAACAGTTGTTTGCTGATAATTAGTCAGAAACGGCTGTAACAACGCCGGAACCGACTGTTCTTCCGCCTTCACGAATAGCGAAACGGAGTCCTACCTCGATAGCGATAGGTGTGATGAGCTCAACGTCCATAACAACGTTGTCGCCGGGTTTGCACATTTCAACGTCCTCGGGAAGTTTGATGTTTCCGGTAACGTCAGTAGTTCTGAAATAGAACTGCGGTCTGTATCCGGTAAAGAAGGGTTTCTTACGTCCGCCTTCTTTTTCGGTAAGAACGTAAACCTGTCCTTTGAACTTGGTGTACGGATGAACCGATCCTACTTTACAGAGAACCTGTCCTCTTTCGATTTCGTTCTTCTGAATACCACGGAGAAGAGCACCTATGTTGTCTCCGGCTTCTGCCTGATCAAGCAGTTTACGGAACATTTCAACACCGGTTATAGTTGTCTGTTTTCTCTCGTCGGTAAGACCGATGATTTCAACAACGTCGTTAACTTTAACAGTTCCTCTCTCAACACGTCCGGTTGCAACCGTTCCACGTCCTGTGATGGAGAATACGTCCTCAACAGGCATAAGGAAGGGCTCGTCGCTCTTTCTTGCAGGAGTAGGAATGTACTCGTCAACAGCTTTCATGAGCTCAAGGATCGGAGCATACTCGGGAGCGTTGATATCGGTGCTTGTGCTTTCAAGAGCATCTCTTGCAGATCCGCGGATTATCGGAATATCGTCGCCCGGGAATTCATACTGGTTGAGAAGATCACGGATTTCCATTTCTACGAGGTCAAGGAGTTCCGGGTCGTCAACGAGGTCTGTTTTGTTCATGAAAACAACGATTGCAGGTACTCCAACCTGACGGGCGAGAAGTACGTGCTCACGTGTCTGCTGAAGGGGTCCGTCTGTTCCCGCAACAACAAGGATTGCGCCATACATCCGAGCAGCACCGGTGATCATGTTTTTCACATAGTCGGCGTGGCCGGGGCAGTCAACGTGTGCATAGTGACGGGTTTCAGTCTCATACTCAACGTGACGGGTATTGATTGTGATTCCTCTTGCTCTCTCTTCCGGAGCGTTGTCGATCTGGTCATAAGCGAGGAATTCGTTCTTTCCGTTCATAAGGGAAAGAGTTTTGGTTATTGCCGCAGTAAGGGTTGTTTTACCGTGGTCAACGTGACCGATAGTTCCAATGTTTACATGGGGTTTTGTTCTTTCAAACACTGCTTTTGCCATTGTTATTATCCTCCTGATTTTTGGATTTTTATTTTAATTTTTTGCTCTGCTCTTTATAATTGCTTCCTGTACCGACTTCGGAACTTCTTCATAGTGGCTCGGTTCCATAGTGTAGATTCCTCTTCCCTGTGTACGGGAACGGAGATCTGTTGCGTATCCGAACATCTCGGACAGCGGTACCGTTGCGTTTATTACTTTCATTCCGTTATCGTCTTCCATTGACTGTATATTTCCGCGTCTCGCTATGATGTTACCCATAACGTCGCCCATATACTCTTCCGGCATTGATACGACAACCTTCATTATCGGCTCAGTGAGTACCGGATCAGCCTTAGCCATAGCCTCTTTGAATGCCATCGAACCCGCTATGCTGAATGCCATTTCATTCGAGTCAACCTCGTGATACGAACCGCCGGTGAGCGTTACCTTTACGTCAACAACGTTATATCCGGCAAGTATTCCCGACTGCATTGCGCTTCTTATACCCTTGTCTATCGCAGGTATATATTCCTTCGGAACTTCTCCGCCGACTACCTCGTCAATGAATTCGTAACCTTTTCCGCTCTCGTTGGGTTCTATTGTTATCTTGGCATGTCCGTACATACCGTGTCCGCCTGTCTGACGTACATACTTCGCATCTGCGCTTGCCGCACGGCGTATTCCTTCTTTGTAGGATACCTGGGGTTTTCCTACATTGGCGTCGACCTTGAATTCTCTTCTGAGTCTGTCAACTATTATGTCAAGGTGAAGCTCACCCATTCCGGCTATGATCGTCTGACCGGTTTCTTCATCGGTATAAGCCTTGAATGTCGGGTCTTCTTTTGCAAGTCTTCCGAGCGCTATACCCATCTTTTCCTGGTCGTTCTTGGTTTTGGGTTCAATTGCCTGTCTGATAACGGGCTCCGGGAACTCCATTGATTCAAGCACAACCGGATAAGACTCAAGACACAGTGTGTCTCCTGTCGTAGTATCTTTCATTCCCGCAACAGCAGCTATATCTCCGGAGTAGCATCCGTCAATATTGGTTCTGTCATTGGCGTGCATCTGAATGATTCTTCCGAGTCTTTCCTTCTTGCCCTTGGAAGCATTGTAAACTTCCATTCCGGTTTCTATTTTTCCGGAATATACACGGAAATAACAAAGCGATCCGACGTCTTTATCGTTCATTATCTTGAACGCAAGTGCTGAGAACGGAGCACTGTCATCTGCATGCATTTCGAGTTCCTCACCGGTATCGGGATTTACTCCTTTGATCGGCGGGATATCTATCGGCGAAGGCAGGTAGTCGATAACAGCATCCAGCATTTTCTGTACGCCTTTGTTTTTATAAGACGAACCGCAGACAACCGGCACAAGTTTGTTGTCTATACATGCTTTACGGAGTGCCTTTTTGAGCTCAGGAACGCTGATTTCCTCTTCCATGAGGTATCTTTCCATAAGCTCATCGTCTGTCTCGCATATTGACTCTACCATCTGTTTGCGGTAATTTTCAGCCTGCTCAAGCATATCTGCCGGAATAGGCTCGACTCTCATATCCTTACCGAGTTCGTCATAGTATACATCCGCCTCCATGTTCATAAGGTCTATTATTCCTTTGAACGACGATTCAGCTCCTATCGGCAGCTGTATCGGTACCGGATTTGTTTTAAGTCTTTTCTTCATCATGTCTATTACACGATAGAAGTTTGCTCCCATGATGTCCATTTTATTGACATACGCCATTCTCGGGACTTTGTATTTGTCAGCCTGTCTCCATACAGTTTCAGACTGAGGCTCAACGCCTCCCTTTGCACAGAAAACGGTTACCGAACCGTCAAGCACACGCAGTGAACGTTCAACTTCTACTGTGAAGTCAACGTGTCCGGGTGTGTCTATGATGTTTATTCGGTTTCCTTTCCAGTAACAGGTTGTAGCCGCCGAGGTAATTGTTATTCCTCTTTCTGCTTCCTGCTCCATCCAGTCCATCGTTGCGGCTCCTTCGTGAACCTCGCCGATTTTATGATTTTTTCCTGTGTAGAACAATATTCTTTCTGTTGTAGTTGTTTTTCCGGCATCGATGTGAGCCATGATACCGATATTTCTTGTATTTGCTAACGAATATTCTCTTGGTTTCATTATTTGTCAATCCTCCGGAAAATTACAGCCTGACTCAGCCCTTTATGCCGTATCAATATCTGTAATGGGCAAATGCCTTATTGGCTTCTGCCATTCTGTGTGTTTCTTCTTTCTTCTTGAATGCGCCGCCGGTGCTGTTCATTGCGTCTACAATTTCACCTGCAAGCTTTTCAGCCATCGACTTCTCGCTTCTGGTTCTTGCGTATGTTCTTATCCATCTCAGTCCGAGCGTAAGTCTTCTCTCTTCTCTGACTTCCATCGGAACCTGGTATGTCGAACCGCCGACTCTTCTTGCTTTGACTTCAAGTTTAGGCATTACGTTCTCCATAGCTTCGCTGAACGCTTCAAGTGCATTTTTACCGGTTTTGGCTTCAACCATCTCAAAAGCATCGTAAACTATCTTCTGAGCTACGCCTTTTTTACCGTCTTCCATTATGTTATTTATAAGTTTTGTTACAAGTTTGGAACGGTAAAGCGGATCCGGCAGAACATCTCTTTTGGAAATTTGACCTCTTCTTGGCACTTTTCTTCCCTCCTTCACAATTAATATGAATTCACAGGTACTCGTGAATTTCTCCCGTAAATGCAGGTCAATGAATCCGATTTTCCGTAATTATATTTATATAAAATCGTTTCCGATTTGACTCTTGCAAAAACGCTTTCCCGGAATTACTTCTTTCCGGCTTTTGGTTTCTTTGCTCCGTATTTAGAGCGTCCCTGGTTTCTCTTTGCAACTCCCTGTGCATCAAGAGTACCGCGGATGATGTGGTAACGTACACCGGGCAGGTCTCTTACTCTTCCTCCTCTTATAAGGACTACCGAGTGCTCCTGCAGATTGTGTCCGATACCCGGGATATAAGTCGTTGCTTCCATTCCGTTTGAAAGTCTTACTCTTGCTATCTTACGAAGAGCTGAGTTAGGCTTTTTCGGGGTTGTTGTCGTTACCTTTGTGCATACTCCGCGCTTCTGAGGTGCAGGCTGATCCGTTGTCTTATCTTTTATTGTGTTTATACCGTGCTGCAGTACCGGAGCTTTTGACTTATACTCCATTTTGTTTCTTCCTTGTCTTACAAGCTGATTAAAGGTCGGCATCGTTCTCCTCCTTTCTTTTTCTATTGGCTTTTATCACATTTTCACAAATGTTACAAAACGCCTGATTTACAAAATATTATACCATTTTATTATATTAAAATCAAGTACGTCATTTTATTTTTGAAAAAATCTGCTTTTTGCATAATATCAGTTGAATATTCAATATTTTTTTGTCTATTGTGTTGTTATTTTTATCGGACTTTCACTTATTTACACATATTTGTTTTTTTAATTCATATAAAAGCAGACCGACGCTCTCGCGCCGGTCTGCTTATTGATTTGATTATCGGGATTAAAGTTCGTCGGTTACTTTCTTTCCTCTTCCGTCAAGGTCGAATATGTAAGTCTCATCACCGATTACAACTTTCTTATCCGTCACCATGACTCCGTGATCATCGAAGTAGTAGTAAACTGCAACTTCGGATTCCATTATCTCAAGAAGTCCGATGTAAAGCGCTCCGTCCTTGTAGTAACCCTTTCCGCCTGTCAGGAATTCAACCCAGATGTTATTGCTTCCGGCAGTAATGTCGGTTGCTACACCATCAGCATCAAAGCTGTAAACCTTATCACCGATATAAACTGCTTCTTTTCCGGAAACTTTGATTCCGTTTGCATCAAAGAAGTAAAGTTTTTCTTCAACGGGGTAGAAGGTATTTACCTGCTTGTTTCCGTCTACGATGTATGATACAGGAGCTTCTTCACCGTTCGGCAACCAACCGTTGCTCTTTCCGATGTATTTGCCTTCAGCATCAAAGTCATAGTAAACGCTGTCGATGTGATAATAATTTCCGGTTGCAGGTTTGTTTTCTGCATCGATGTAGTATCTGTCTCCATCTATTGTTACCCACTCGGAAATTGCCTTTTTACCGTCATTGTTTACGTATACATCAACGCCATTGAAGTCGATTACCTCATTTCTGCACATTCTGTTCAGAACATAGTCATCATCGAATACATAGTAAACATCGCCAATGAGGAGGTTTCCTTTCATAAGTACACCATCTATTGCATAGTACTTTTTATTGGTATAACCGGTATCCTCAATAATGCCGTTCTTATGCTTGCCGATTGTTCCGTCAAGATAGAGACTCGATGTTCCGTTGCCGTTGTCAACCACCCCGATGAGGTGTGCGCCGTCAGCTTCCACGTTGCAGATGACAACTTTCTTTCCGAGTCTGTCCCAAGCCTTTATCGTCAGATCATCAGCGTCAGGATTATCTGCCGTTACCAGCACTCCCTCTTTCTTGTCTTCATACGCATTGGTAGCAGGATCATAGAAGAAGTACGACTTTTTGTTTGCAAGCGTTACCCAACCCTTCTGAAGTGCTCCGTCTTTAACTGAGAAGATACCTTCCGCAGTATCAAGGACAGCTTCTTTGATTGCGCCGCGCTCACCGTCAATACCTTCAACAAAACTTACGATCTTATCAAAGGTGTTATCATTATTAAATGTATCCCTTACGAGATAGCCGTTGTCATCGAAGTATCTGTAAGTACCGTCATTCATGAGAACCAGCTTATCTTTTACGAGTTCGCCGTTAACTTTGTACGTATACTTATAATTTTCGAGGCTATCGCCTTCTCTCTCGAGACCGAGGTCACCCCACCATGTATTATAGTCATCAAACGTATGTACGTGGTCACAGTTATCACACTTGATCTTTGCAGTACCTTCTTCGTCGTCATGTTCAATCGGAGGATTGTTTTCATAGGTATGCGCATTTACGACCATCTCATTGCATCTCTTACAGATCTGCCAGTGATTTTCATCGTCAAAGTGCATTGTCTGACCTTCAACATCATGTCCGTACTTCGGTACAAGGATGAGATCAGGTGAATATCCGCAAACCGCACAAGCCTTATGTGCATTCCATCCATCTTCAGTACATGTCGCTTCGCGTGCTTCTACGTCGATGAAGGAGTGATCCTTTATCTGATACTTAAAGTCACATCCGGGATTCTGACATGCAAACCAGTGTCCGGTTGCATCGTAAGAATATTCCCCGCTTATCTTGTGCGATGTCTGAGGAATTTCAACGTAAGGTACTTCATAGTAATCACAGTACTTACACTTCTTATATTCCTCATGTCCGGGAGCAAAGCAGCTTGCATCGACTTTCTCAAAAGTTTCTATTTCATGGGCTGTAATGTTCTGTTTGTATCCGCAAACATCACATTCTTCCCAATGATTTGTTTCGTCAAACTTCTGACTGAAGCTGTGTTCCTCGACATCCTTGATTTCGCCGCAGGCGCATTCGTACCAGTGGTTTGTTCCGTCAGATTTAAGCTCGTAACTACAGTTCTCAACACGTGAGAATCCGCATTCACATGCAACTGTATGTGTTACACCGTCAATTGCAGTGTATTTATCCATTACATGAGCCTTGACATTAAACGCTTTTTTGCACTTAGTACATACGTTGTAATGATATCCGTAAAGCGGATCAAGAACGTCATCTGTAAACTGGAGATTATCAAGATCTACATTATGCGTACCGAGTGTACCGGCTTCAATAATTTCGGTCTTTGTCTGACCGCATCCGGGGTTCTGGCAGGTGTAGATCTTTTCAACATCGTATCCGCAGTTGATATCGGGATTTTCAATAACACCTTCATCCCAGTTGTGTGCTTCCGGATCGACAGCTATCGCTCTATTATACACAAATCCACCGCAGTCGAGACATCTGTATGTTCCGATACCCTCTGAAACACAGGTAGGAGCTTTGATAGTCTGGAAGAGTACCAGTCTGTCTTCGCTGTGTGCATCCGGATCAATAGCAGCATCTCTGTATTCTCTGAGACCGCAACCGGTGCACTCTCTGTATTCTCTTCCAACAACCTTACATGTCGACGGAATCTCTATTATCCAGTCGCCGAAGGTATGCTCAGTCATCGGAAGTGCTGCGTAACCAAGCGTTCCGCAGTGCTGACAATATCCGTACGAGACACCCTCTTCATCACATGTTGCAGGTTTGATTACCGTCCATGTTTCTTTATCATATACATGGTTGTTGGGATCTATGGCAACATCACGAAGTTCAGTTACTCCGCAAGAGCAAACTCTGCGTTCTATTCCTATATAGGTACATGTAGGTTTAAGAACGATCTCCCATTCTCCGAACTGGTGCTCACCGGTTGCAGGGATATACTCACTGTATGCTGCTCCGCAAAGCGTACATACGTATCTGATGAGTCCCGGCTGTCCGCAGGTGGGCTGATGAATTACAGTGCCCTCGTCGTAGCTGTGCTCGGTTGCTCTGTATCTGACTGTGTAAGTAGCTGATTCAGTTACATTGATGAGAGTCATGGTTGTTCCGTTAAGTTCAACCTTGTTGCCGTCCGCATCAGTTACTATCATAGTGTAACAACTGAATGTTTCAAAAGTCTTTTCGAATTTTGCACCTTCAGCAACATCAAAGTAGAACGGAGTCTTTACACCGTCTTTTATCACCCAGATAAGTATTACGTTGTTGCCTTCGGCTATTGCAGTCTTCTCGTAGCATTTTCCGCTTTCGTCAAACTTGTAGATATATCCGTCGCTTATAAATTCAGTTGCAGTCGGAACACCGTCGATGAAATACATAAGGTCATCGAGAGCTCCCATATCGGGTATTTCTACTATTCCGGTAACAGCTTTTCCGTCAGCGCCAAAGTACATATCTGTGCCGTAAACGGTTACCCATTTGTTTGTTACCATTGCGTTTCCGTCTTCGGGATCAAAGTAGTAGTATTCGCCGGCGATCATTGCAAATCCGCTTGTGAAGTTTCCGGACTCATCGCAATAATACTGCTTTCCGTCAGCTTCAATCCACTGTCCGAACACCTGTCCGACCGCTCCGTCGTCGCCGAGGTAAAGGACTTCTTTATCACCGTCGCCGTCAACATCCGCGCGCACTATTGTATTGGTAAGAACCAGCTTGCTTACAGGGTCAACGTAGTATGTCTTACCGTCAAGCTGTACGATCTCTTCATCCGCGATAGCTCCGTCAGCAAGTATCCTGTATCCGGTAACATCCTCGTATCTTCCGGTATCCTTGTTGAGAACTGTCACAGTGATCTCGCACTTACCGTTGGCAAGTCCCTGGCAGACACCTACTGTTCCGAAGTCGTAGAACGCACCGGTTGTTCTTGTTACAGGATTCGGGACATACTGTACACCGGTAAGCTTAACACCGGTTACTGTGTCAAGGTAATACTGGACTCCTTCATAGTTCAGCCAGCCGAACTGCATCATTCCGTTTATGTAGAAACGTCCGTCATTCCAGCCGTTAAGTCCTTCGTTGTGAACTATGTACTTAACAAGGGAAACATCAGATACTTTGTAAGTTTCCGCCTTGTCAACACCGGCATTGATACCGGTGAGCTCCCAGCCCATACTGATAAGTCTTACCTTGTTTATCTGTTTAAGGAAATTCTGGTCATACTTGCTGAGATCTATGCTTACAGTTACCCAACCCTTGCCATAACTCTTTATGTCATACGTTACGTTGGCAGAATTCTGCATTCCGGTGTATGACCACTCTCTGGCGTAATAAACGTTTTCATCAGCTTTTGACTTATAAATTGCTCTGCCATCACCGGTTTTCTTTCCGGTATTTATCAGAGCAGACTCGAGGATATCAGAAGCTTCAGTAGCTATTGATTCATAAGAGTCGTCTCCCGGATTATATCCGCTGATGAGATAGAATTTCATATCTCTTCCGAAGAAAATACGGAAGCTTGCCGAATTTTCAGCGAAATAATCGGATATATAAAGTTTAATATTGAGATAATCGTACTGACTGAGATCAGTGAGTTCGTCGAAATCAAGGAGATTCGTTTCACTTATAAACGGTTTTTCAAGTACCGTTGTACCGAGCTCTTCATCATAGACGAACGAACCGTTGTTTACAGCTCCGTTATCGAACTCAGCATTTCCGAGGTCTTCGCCGTCAAAGTTAACTATTTCACCCTTATAAAACTCTGCAATAATGATTCCGTTTTCATCAACGGAGTACGCTTTGTTGCCGTCATTCGGGTCAAGCGCGCAGCTGTGGTTGGTAATAATTTTGTTATCTTCTCCGAATAAATACCGATTGCCGTCTATTTCTTCTGGTCCCGAATAATAAGCTTTGATTCCGTCGACGTAGTATGCGCCGTCTATGAAACCAGTACCAGTGAAAGCAATTCCGTTATCGGGGTCAAAATAACCTTCTTTTCCGTCAGCTATGGTCACGACTCCGGTCTTGATAACACCGTTCTCGTAATAGCGGGTGAATTCGTTTTCAGTCACAAGTCCGTCTTTGAGTTTTTCGACATTAACAACTTCGACAGGGGTTGTTCCGGTGTATGCAATAACATCGTCAACGTAGATGGTGCCGTGATCATCTCCGGAATAATACTGAGCTACTCTGATCTTATTAGGCTTATCGAAAGAAGAATTTGTTATAGCATAAGTGTATACTTTTACACCGTTGATGTAAATTATGAGCGAACCATTTTCACCCAGATCATCGTCATGAACAACAGATATTCTGGTATATGCCTCAGTAGAGAGTCTGCAAAGTATAACGTTACCTATGGTAACATAACCCTGAGAGTTAAGAGCCAAGGTTCCGGCAGCTTGATTCTTTTTGCCATCGGCTCCTCTGTCCTGAACCTGGATCAGACCCATTCCCGTATTCCAATCATCACCAAGCTTGAATGAAGCTTCAAACACTACGTCAGGAGTCAGATTAAAATTGGCATCCATGTAGGAATCGCGGTACACATTCTCGTTGTACATTTTGAGTGCGACATCACCGGGATTTTCCTCTACATAGTAGAATCTTGTACGTCTGATAACAGCCCCCAAGCTTCCAGAACTTCCTTTATTCTTGAAATCTTTTTGAATTTCAGCGATGAACGATGCTCCGATGTAAGGAACATTATCCTGATTGTGTCCCGATTCAGGGTTAGTCGTGGGATAATCGTTAAAGTCTGCCTTAACGAGTACATTTCCGGAATCAAGTTTACTGTAGTCAGGTTTTTTGTATCCAGCAGGCAGGTAACCGGGAACGGCACCCTTCATGCTGATTATTTCGCCATCGCCTTTGGTGTTGATTTTGATTTCGGCTCCGTTATGCATTGCAGTAAACTCACCGAATTTGCAAACACCGTTTGAATAGTAGTAGTTCTTACCGTTTATTGTATAGATGCCGTCTGCATTTCCGATAAGCCTACCCTTATCATCAAAATGATAGGTTTTTCCGGCTATGGTATAAACTCCCGTTACGGCAGTTCCGTCGGGTGTGCAGAAATACTTCTGACCGTCAACTTCAGCCCAACCGGTAGCCGGCATGCTCATATTGCTATCTTCGTATACAACTATCTTGCCGTTCTCTTCTCTGACAGCTTCAAGTTTAGCCGGAGAAACATCACTCTTGACAGGAGAGTACTTGATAAGGTTGATTCCGCCGATGTAAAGCTTTACATTCTGGAAATCATAATCCTTGTTAGCATTATCCCATCCGATATCGAACTTGAAAGTTTTAGTAAGGTTAATTCCGAGATTTGTATTGGTAGACGGATCTGCTCCACCCATAGCAAGCGAAGTTCCGAGCGTAAGATCCAGAAGGGTTCTGTTCCAACCCTCGGGTGTAACACCGGCCGTAGATTTTATGGCATTTGCGTACTTATAGTATGCAAATCTAACATCCGAATCAGAACGTCTGTCAACCCTCAGAGTATCCATTATCAACTGGATGCGCATATCAACGGACTTGTCTGTATACCACTGAAGCTCAACCGCCTGATAATCAGAAAAATCAAACACCAAAGTTCCGGGTTTAACCTCTCTTACAGGTGAATGATCAGAAGTGAGTTTAGTAGCTTCTGCTTCAGATATACCCCTGATGAATTCGGGATTTACCGATGTGCTGTCTGCACCGATTGCTATAGAAGCACTGGTTGCGCCATAGTTGTAATAGTTATTCGGGTGACCAAGGGTTCCTTCGTAGAACTGATTCGTCCAAAGAGCAGAATACTTCCAAGAAGAAGTAACATCACTGCTTGCAGAGGTATGACCGTGGAACGACATGCTGTAGTTGGTGGTATTGACAGAATCGAAACTTACAAGCCAATCTCTTTCAATTGTAGAGAAATATCCGTTTCCGTCAAAATAATATGTTTTTCCGGCAATCTCTTTAGTACCGGTTACGGCTATACCATTTTCGTCGTAATAACGCCAATAGCCGTCAACTGTCTGTTCCCATGTGTTTTTCTTTACATTATTATTAATGCCGCAGAAATTGGTGTCGCTGATGTTCGCTCCGCAGTATACGTAGAGATTGTCGAAATCGATATATCCGTACGCAAAGCCTTTGTTGTTCAGACTCGCACGGATTTCAGCAGGACAATAATCTCCGGTAGTCCATGTATCTCCATAGTGAACTTTGAAGTCATTTATAACCGATTCGGTCAGAAGTGTATTATTTTTCGAAACAACAACTCCATCCAAAGCTACGCTGAACACATTGTTCTTTACGTCAAGAATTACATCTATGTCAGTGAATGCAGAAGTTTTTACCTGTCCGATAACCTTTCCGCTGTCAGCTCCGGCTTGCAAAACAAGATTTCCTTTGACATCCATCTGGAGAAGTTGGAAGTTTATATTCTTGCCGTTTATACTTCTGTTCCAAAGATTGAAAAGATTTACAGAAGAGCCGTCGTACGACGCCGACATTCTTACACTACGGTGTATTACTATAACATCATCTTTGGCGTGTTTCTGATTATCGTTTGTTCCATACTCCTGGTATGTGTTAAAGTGAGAATCATTCTGGGTAGGCGAGGCAAAATTCAGTCTGAGGAAATCATTAAGACTTCCATCATCTTTTCTTATCTCATCAGGTCCGTACTTAACGGTAAGCAAAAGTTTGTTACCTGAGTCTGCGCTCAGGTAATTGTACTGTTTACCGGTTTCAGTTCCCTCAAACGTATAAACGCCGTCAGCAAAAGTACCGAGATTTCTGAAAGTAATATCTTCGAAATCATAGTGGCTGAGGATTTTTGCATCATTCTTATTTATGAAGTAACCGAAAGCATCTTCGTTCGCCTTAACGGTCCGGTAAGGAAGCTCAACGTTTGAATATGCGTACAAGTCGTATATTTCAATGTCTTGATTAAGCCATCCTGTTATTTGGAACATACGGATTGTGTTGACAGAAGGATACCAACCTTTTCCTTTTTTGTTGTCATATGCAGTTACACCCGCTCTGGAAAGGCTCATAACCCCTGAGTCAACATATTCACCATTGATGTAACCATGAACACGTTTCGTAGTAGGCTCAACAACAAGCGCAAGATTTACTGTTTCGCCAACCTTGAACTCATATGAAGCCTCCGCGTTTCCTCCGAAACGTATACCGATTCTTTCTGAGCCATCCAGTCCTTTTTCCAAAGGAAGGTATGAAGCTATAACTCCGTCAACCCGGCTGCTCGGAACCTGTTCGTCGACGAAATACATCATGTTGTTTGGCGCAGAAATCTGCTTGTTTATCCGGAATGATACTTCGATTATGACGTTATCTCCGTTTGCAGCGGATGTATTAAGGACGGGATAAATATCGCCATTTAAACCATCTATTTTTTCGGGACCTGACTGTATTTTCAAGGAACCCGAAGCTACATCGACCGACGAACTTGCTCCTCCATGTACATTGTTCGTCCTTGTCATTGAGCCGCTTCCGGCAGTGCTGGAATTGACCCGGTCTCCGCTTATTTTACTGCTGTCATCAAAAGACGTTCCGAAAAGCATGGTTCCGCCGTTTGCGGTAACATACTCTTCGCGCGTTTGCGTTGTCGAACCCGTATCTCCGTCAACTGCGAAGATAGAGAACGGCACAAGTCCGGCAATCATAAGAACTGCCAGCACAAACGCTAAAATTTTACTTCTGCTACGCATATGTTGTTCTCCTTTTGAGGAATTTATTGTTGTGCTCCCATTATATCACTTTTAATATTTAAAGTCAACCTTTTTTTTGCTTTTTTTGGCGCAGCTTCTAATATTATGCAGATTGACTAATTTTAAAAACACAAAATGTGCAATTTGTTGAAATTTTCAAATGTAAAATATTTATGAATTATTTCCCTGTGAAAACAAATTTTCCCTCTAAGCCATGAGTTGTAGAAACCGAACCGTCACTTCTGATGAATACAGCTTCAAACCCTCCGTAACTTTCATAGTAGTCGAGCGCTCCTTCTTCCCCGAGAAGAAACAGAGCGGTCGACAGAGCGTCAGCCCACATGCCGTCCTCTGCTACAACCGTGACTGAAACCAGCCCGTTTTCACACGGCATCCCGGTCCTGACGTTTATAATATGATGGTAGATTTCGCCGCCGACCGTGACAAAGCGGTTATACGTTCCGCATGTAGAAACGGAAACCGCACCCGTTTCAAGATAGCCGACTGTCTTTGCGGAGTCAAAGGGGTCTGTTATTCCGACCGTAAACTTCTTGCCGTCCGGTTTTTCGCCAACGGTGACAATGTTGCCGCCGAGATTAAGAACTGCGCCAACTGCGTCGTCGGAACCGGAAATAATTTTCGCCGCTTCTCTGCCGGCATAACCCTTAACTATCGATCCGAGATCGATACCTCCCGCCTGTCCGAGAGAAACGAAGTCTTCACAGTAAGTTATCCGGTCAAAACCTACCTTTCCGACCGCTTCAGCAATTTCGTTGCTGTCCGGCAAAACGCCCGTCTTTATCGCTTCATTCCACAGTGACGACAGCGGGTAAGAAGTGACATCGTAAAGTCCGCCCGTACGTTCCCACAAAATTTCGGCACATTCCAGCATTTCAAGAAGCTGGGGAGAAGGATTTTCAAGGTAACCGGTTTCATTCAGTCTTTTCAGCTCACCCGAAACCGAGCTTACAGAAAACATTTCATCGTATTTTTCGACTTCCGATTTTGCTTTTTCAGCAGTTTCATCGCTCCCATAAACGCTGAAAACCATAAATGTATCCATGGAAAAAAACTCTTTACGAACAGCTCTGACGGCGCACGATTGAAAAAGCAAAGTAACTGTAAGAACCGATAACATCAAACCCGTAATACGCCATATCGGCGTTTTCACTGAATTTTTCATATCAGTTTCAGCCGTTTTGTTCCGACGGCACAAAGTCTTCCGGAAGCTCAAACATCAGTATTTTTTTGAAAACCTCTATATGGTTTTTCTGATTTATTTCCGCTTCGCTGTCACCCTTACCGGTTGTTTTGACTTTTTTTATACATACAAGTGTGTCGTCGGGGAGCTTTGCGAAAGAACTGTAAAACACCGATATATTGAGGCTGTTCAGGTACACTGCGCCATCGTCATAACGTGTGAAAGGTTCGGTTTCACCCTCTTCAAGCGGTTCAAGAAAACTGTCAAGAGGTACTACGTAACCGTTTTCCTTCAGAAGCTTATAGCAGTCAGGCGACAGAAAAAGCAGTGCATACTCTCCCGCCATTGACTGAAAAGTAAAAGTCTCTCTGCTTTCCTGCACTGTCGTTTCGTTCAGAAAATAAGGGTTTTGTCCTTCTTCGTACGCTTTCTGCAGTTGCTCGTCGTTCATTATTATAAGATCAAAAACTTCGGAGGTGATTTTACCGTCTCCGTTATAGTCTGCGCCGAACTGTTTCAGCGCTTCGCAAAGCTCGGTATTATCTTCGTCACTCAGAATGGCGTTACCGGCATACATGATCCTCAGATCATACTTCTCCCTTGTCACCATCTGTACGGTCAGAACTGTAAGAATCGCGATAAAGAACAACGCTATCAGAATGTGCCACTTGTAATAGTAAAAAAAATTGTAGATTTTGCTTTTTACTTTTTTTGCGTCCATTTTCCCTTTCCCTTTAACATCATTTGTATTTTTTGGTTTTAAATAAAATTGCTTGTCCGGATCTTTTCTATAAGCTATAATCTCATGCAAAAAATCCCGGAAATTCAAACGTTAAGATTACATTTATTGTTTTCAACCTCACCCGTAACCGCTCATTTTGACAAAAACGTCAGTTTGCTTTCATAGAAATGTCCGCTTGATATTTTATATTTACTAATTGAAAAAGGCTTTTTCCGAAAAAGGATTTGTTTGCATTATCAGGATTTTCTGTAACCTTGTATTACCTTATAAACATCACTGCGACTATTACCGCCGCAAGAGCTATCCTATAGACGCCGAAAACCGAAAAGTCGTGGCGTCTGACATAGTCCATAAGGAATCTTATCGCTGCAAGCGAAACGGCATACGCAACTGCCATACCTATCAGAACCGCTGCTACCTCTGCGGAGGTAAAATCGAACCCGAACTTGACGATTTTAAGCAGAGAAGCGCCGAGCATGGTCGGGATGGCAAGATAAAAAGTAAACTCAGCCGCCGCAGTTCTTGAGACGCCGATTATAAGTGCTCCTATGATCGTCGCACCTGATCTTGAGGTTCCCGGAACTACCGACAAAACCTGAAAAAGTCCTATCAGCAAAGCCTGTACAAATCCGATCTTTCCAAGTGAATCGTATTTACGGGTGCGATTTTCAAACACTTTCTCCACAATTATAAACGCCGCACCGTAAAGCGCAAGCATTGCGGCTATGGTCAGAGGAGTGCCGAAACGCTCTTCTATCCAGTCATCTGCTATAAGTCCCACAACAGCCGACGGCACGCACGCCACTACTATTTTTGCCCACATGATCAGGATGTCTTTTTTCAGATATATCTTTGTTTTTCCGGTACTTTCACTTTTTTCTTTTCCAAACGGAAAAATTTTTCCGAAAAAAAACGTAACCACGGCAAGTATTGCACCGAGCTGGATCACAACAAAAAACATTTCCTTGAAATCTTCACTCGCCGCAAAAGGTACAAATTCGTCAAAAAGCAGCATATGCCCGGTACTGCTGACCGGAAGCCATTCGGTTATTCCCTCGATAATGCCTATCAGAATGATGATTAGAACATCGATCAATGTCAAGCTATCCATTACTTATTCTCCGCTCGTTTTTTTAAATTGTACTCAAATTCCGGACTTTTTATGCTTTTTCTGCTGTGACAAAAAAACCTGCGACGGCATTTTTTCGCAGGTTTTTACTACTTAATCGATATTTTTCATTGTCGGGAAGAGCAGTACGTCCCTGATTGCTTCCGCACCGGTGAGAAGCATGCACATTCTGTCTATTCCGAAACCTATTCCTCCTGTGGGAGGCATGCCTATTTCCAAAGCGTTCATGAAATCTTCGTCGGTTCTGTTCGCCTCTTCATCACCCTGCGCAAGCAGCTCCTCCTGAGCTTTGAAGCGCTCCCTCTGATCAACCGGATCGTTAAGCTCCGAATAAGCGTTCGCCATCTCCCATCCGTTCATGAAAAACTCAAATCTCTCAACGTACTCCGGATTTTCCGGCTTTTTCTTGGTAAGCGGTGATATTTCAACCGGATGATCCATAACAAATGTCGGCTGAAGCAGATGCTTTTCTGCATATTCTTCAAAGAAGAGACTCAATATATCGCCTTTTTTATGTCTCTCCTCAAACTCGATATTGTGCTTCTTTGCAAGTTCTTTGGCCTGTTCGGTGGTTTTGACTTCATTCCAGTCTAAACCTGCATATTTTTTTACCGCATCGACCATGGTTATCCGCTCAAACGGCTTTCCGAGGTCCATTTCAGTACCTTTATAGACAATTTTTGTTGTTCCGAGAACCTGTTCGGCGACATATCTGTACATCTTTTCGGTAAGATCCATCATTCCGTGGTAATCAGTGTATGCCTGATAAAGCTCCATAAGAGTGAATTCCGGATTATGTCTTGTATCAAGACCTTCGTTACGGAAAACCCTGCCTATCTCAAAAACCTTGTCAAATCCTCCGACAATCAGTCTTTTAAGATAAAGCTCAAGAGATATACGCAGCTTCAGATCTTCATCGAGCGCATTGAAATGCGTTTCGAAAGGTCTTGCGGCGGCTCCTCCGGCGTTCGAAACAAGCATCGGAGTTTCAACTTCCATAAATCCCTGCTCACCGAGATACCTTCTTACCGCCGAAATTATAGCCGAACGCTTTTTAAACACGTCCTTTACCTCGGGATTCATTATAAGATCAACATATCTCTGTCTGTAACGCAGGTCTGTATTTGTAAGTCCGTGGAATTTTTCCGGCAAGGGACGCAGCGACTTTGTAAGCAATACTATCGAAGTGGCGTGTACTGAAACTTCTCCGGTTTTGGTTCTGAAAACAAATCCCTTTATACCGACTATGTCACCGATGTCCCATTTTTTGAAGTCAGCATATACATCTTCACCGACATCGTCCCGGCGAACATAACTCTGTATTCTGCCTTTTCCGTCCTGGATATCGACGAACGCCGCTTTTCCCATAATTCTGCGGCTCATTATTCTGCCCGCTATGCTTACGTTATACTTTTCCGCTTCTTTGTCTTCTGCCGCATTCTCTTCCGCCGCTTTTTCCATCTCCGCAAAAACGGCCTTTATCTGCTCGCTGTTCTCGGAAGCATCGTACTTTGTGATTTCAAACGGGTTTTTTCCCGCCTTTTTCAGTTCGTCAAGCTTGTCCATGCGGACCTTTACCTGTTCGCTTACCGACTGCTCGTTTTCAACTATTTCTTCTTCCATGTTTCTCTTCCTTAAATATTTGTCAGTCTTTCTTACTAAGGTCTTTATTCCTTTATCATCAATTATGCGCCTGTCTTTTTGATTTCAAGAACGGTATAGTCAACCGCGCCTTTCGGAGTTCCCGTTGCAGTCACTCTGTCGCCGACCTTTGATCCTATCAGCGCTGCACCTATCGGGGAAAGGTTCGAAATTCTGTTGGCAAACGGATCGGCTTCTGTTGAACCCACCATGTTATACTCATACTCTTTGCCGTTGCTTTCGTTGCGCACTCTTACTGTTTTACCAAGCGTTACTTTATCGCTGGTTGTTTCGCTTTCGTCAACGACAACGATATTCTTGAGCATCTCCTCAAGTTCGCTTATTCTGTGCTCGTTTTTAGCCTGGCTTTCTCTTGCCTCGTCGTACTCACTGTTTTCGGAAAGGTCGCCGAAGCCTTTGGCTACGCTTATCGCTTCTTTTATTCTGTTTCTTTCAGGACCTTTTCTGAAAGCAAGCTCATCCTGAAGTTTTTTAAGTCCTTCTTTTGTTTCAAATATCTGCTTTGCCATTTTATATGTTTTCCTTTCGGGAGTTATTATCCGTATTTTTAAGGAATATAAGCACGGACCGTCAGCTCTGAGACTACGTTTTAATATCCGTGCTGCTTTTTTATCAGAATTTTACCGGTTTTGACGTCAGATATCTTTTTACCATCAGGGCAACCTTGAAGGTTATCGCATCCTCAAATTCCCTGAGGTCAAGTCCGGTCATTTTTCTTATCTTTTCGAGTCTGTAAACAAGGGTATTTCTGTGTACGAAAAGCTTTCTTGAGGTCTCGGAAACATTGAGGTTGTTTTCAAAAAACGCCTGTATTGTCGTAAGAGCTTCGCGGTCAAGCGAATCCATTGAGCCTTTCTTGAACACTTCCGAAAGGAACATTTCGCACAGCGTTGTAGGAAGCTGATAAATAAGACGTCCGATTCCGAGATTTTCGTAGCTTACTATATTCTTATCGGTGTCAAACACCTTGCCGACTTCCAGTGCGACCTGCGCTTCTTTATACGATCTTGCAAGATCTTTGATCGTTTCCGCACAGGTACCTACTCCTATCGATACCTTGGCGAAAAACTCAGAACTGAGTGTATCGGAAATGCTCTTTGCGATCTTTTCAGTTTCCTTGCCGTCCGGCAGACTTTTCATTTCCTTTACAAGCACTATATCCTGTTCGCCTATGCTTATGACATAATCCTTGTTCTTATCCGGATACATATTCTGAACCATATCAAACGGTATCATATCCGATTTGCCGTGGAATCTGATAAGAAATACCACTCTTTCCACGTCCGATGCGAAGTGAAGTTCTTTCGATTTTATATATATGTCGCTCGGAAGTATATTATCAAGTATGACATTTTTTATAAACGATGCCTTATCGTATTTTTCATCATACAGATTCTTGATATTGCTCAGTGAAACCGAAAGTATTGAAGCAAGCGTATCGGCAGTTTTGTCCTCACCTTCGACAAACACGATATTTTCGGCTTTTGCCGAATTTCCTATCGGTCTGTATGTATATCCGCCGACTACCAGCACTGCGTCACCCATTCCCATGTGTGCCAGCTCTTCGCGCACACCTTGTCTTGTGTCTCCTATTTTCACCAGCTCACTGCAGGATATTATAACTCCCGTTTCATCAAGAACACCGATTATCCTTCCGACGGTATCCTTCATCTGGTGTATTACTCCCTGGAATAACCTGTTGGACATATTTTTTCCCCTTTCGAATTTCACATCCCGGTTTGTTTGCCCTTTTTGTTAATTATATATACTATTCTACAATATTTTTTGTGATTTTTCAATAGGTTTTTGAAAAATTAAATGAATTTTCACAGTTTTTTTGTTTAAAATTACCTGTTAACGGCTTTTTTGAACGGATTTAACTCTTTTTGAACACGAAAGCATTCCAGTCATTCTTATCCGCTTTATCAAAACAAACAAATCCTTTTTCGGAAAAAGCCTTTAACACTCTTTCCGCCTGGGTTTCGATAATTCCGCTGACTATCACTGTTCCGCCGGTTGCCAGAAAGGAACCGACATTCTCGCTCATCCTTATGACGATATCAGCAACTATATTCGCACAAATAACGTCATATTTTCCTTTTGCGTCGGCTATCAGGTCAGACTGCCTGCAATTTATATTGCTTACTCCGTTGGCAACGCAGTTTTCCTTTGCCACACGGACTGCGTTTTCGTCGATATCGAGAGCGTCAACCTCACGGGCACCCAGTTTTGAGCATATTATGGCAAGTATTCCGCTTCCGGTTCCGACGTCAAGCACCCTTGCGTTTTCGGGCAGGTGTTTTTCAATCATTTCGGCACAAAGCGCGGTGGTTTCGTGTGTTCCGGTTCCGAAAGCCATACCGGGATCCATCTTCACCGTAACTTTACCTAGTCCGGGCGTGTAGTCTTCCCACATCGGCACTATAACAAGTTTTTCTCCGATTTCTATCGGTTTATAGTATTTTTTCCAGCATTCAGCCCAGTCCTTTTCGCTGAGCCCCGAGGTGCTTATCTCCGTTTTCACTCCGGAATTTTCGATCAGCTGCTTTACCGCCGACATAATTTCGGAGAGGTTTCTTTCCTGCGAAATATAAACCGAAACCGCAGCCCTGCTTTTATCCTTGTTAATCAGCTCCTTATCGAGCAGTTCTCCGTAAATGGCGTTGACTCCTTCGGCAACGTCGCTGTAATCCTCGATCATCAGTCCGTTGTCAATCATACTCATTATCGCAGTTACGGTATCAAGATCTTTTATGTCACACTCAACTCTGAGCTGTGTCCATTCCATATTATATATCCTTTCGGGCAGACTTATTTTTTCTTGAACAGTTTTGAAATTTTCTCGGCAAATCTCTGCTTTTTGCTGTAACTTGTGCTTTTGCAAAGCTCATCGAATCTCCGCAGCGCTTCCTTTGCTTCGGGAGACAGGTTGCGCGGGGTTTCCATTACGACGTTGAAGTACAGGTTTCCGTAATTTCTGGTGTTGTAGTAAACTATTCCTTTGCCCTTGATGACAAACTGCGTTCCGCTCTGCGTACCCTCGGGTATGGTATACTTTTCCGTTCCCGTGAGAGTCGGAACGTCTATTTCGGCTCCCAGAGCAAGCTCGGCGTAAGAGACCGGAACTTCGCAGTAAAGGTCGTTGCCCTGTCTTTCGAAAATCTCGTGAGGTCTGAGTGAAACTATGATGTACAGATCTCCGTAGCTTCCGCCGTTATATCCGGCATTACCCTGACCGCGCAGACATATTCTTCCGCCCTCGTCTATTCCTGCCGGAATATTTACGTCAAGTCTTTTCAGGATTCTTACGTTTCCGGTTCCGCGGCAATTCGGACACGGATTTTTGATTATCTTGCCGCGTCCTTTACATGAGTCACATGTCTTCTGAGTCTGCATCATTCCGAACATCGTTCTTGAAGTGACTGTTACGGTTCCGGTGCCTTTACATCTGCTGCATGTTTCCACATCGCTGCTGTTTTTCGCTCCCTTTCCGTCACAGTCGTGGCAGGTCTCCACACGTTTGTATTCCACTGTTTTTGTACATCCGAACGCTGCTTCTTCGAAAGTGATGGTTATCCGATAGGTTATATCGTCGCCTCTGCGAGGCGCATTGCGTCTCTCCGAAGAGCTTCCTCCTCCGAAGAAACTGCCGAATATATCTCCAAGATCCACACCGCCGAAACCGCCGAAGCCCCCGAAGCCCTGACCACCGCCGCCTGACGAATCAAGTCCGTCATGACCGTACTGATCATAAATCTGTTTTTTCTCCGGATCGCTTAACACCGCGTATGCTTCGTTTACCTCTTTGAATTTGGCTTCCGCCTCTTTATCTCCAGGGTTCATGTCCGGATGGTATTTCTTTGCCATCCTGCGGTATGCTTTCTTTATTTCTTCATCGCCTGCCGTTTTGCTCACGCCCAGGACTTCGTAATAATCTCTTTTGTCCGCCATTTCAAACATACCTTTCCGCCACTTAACACTACGGCTGAAATTTTATAGATAGAACTAATTTTACTATAATATCCACAAAAAATATACTGTTTTTTTGTTAATTTTTTTCATTATTTTCATTTTTGAATTTTTTTCAGTTCCATCCTTTTTTTTACAATTTTTGCGCAGGTTTTATAGTATTATATTCTCGGCGTTGACTCTTGTACGCCAAAAGTTTCTGAAAAAGAAAGGAATTTTAAGATGTCTTCCGTTGTTAGTGAAAAAAAGCAGTCGGGACTGAGTCGTTTTGCCGGATTTTTCCTGCCGTACTCCTCGACAAAAGAAACACTCCTTGCTGTGGCACGGGCAGTTGCCGCAACCTTTACGGGATTTGTTTTCTGCTCGGCTTTTTTGCCGAAAACCACGCTTGCCGTTCAAAACCCGCTTCCTTATGCCGCAATCTGCGGCTGGGGAGGAATGACTACACCATTTGCTTATCTCGGAACAATTCTGGGCACCGTATACTTCGGAACAGCTTCCGTACAAAGTTTTCTGGCTCTTACTCTTGCGTTTGTACTGCGGATTGTATTTTCTCAGCAGTTAAGACGTAAAAATCCGGATGCGGGTGTGTTTTCCGACACGGTTCTTACAAAAACAGCGGGAGCCGCCGCAGTTTCCTTTGCCGTTTCCGCAATGTATCTGCCTTTTGCCGGAATAAATGCCGAAAGCGCCTTACGGGTTCTTTCGACGCTGATCACAATCCCGGTTCTTACTCTCGTTTTTTCTGTTTTTTTCGCCTCGGTTTATACCTCTCAGCCTGTCCGGTTTCTTTACGAAATATCCATGCTTTCGTTTTTTGCCGCTTTGGTTTACTGCTCAGCCGATTTTGATTTCGTTCTATGTTCGCTCGGAACGGTTATCGCAGTTTTTACAACGCTTTGCATAGCTAAATACGGAGGCCCGCTCAGAGCTGCTCTCTTCGGATTTGTACTCGGCTATGTGGCTCTTCCGGAATATTTTATTTCATTCATTCTGCTCGGTGTTACCGCCGGTTTTGTTTTTTCGCCGGGAGTTTACAGCGCTTGCGGCATTTCCGCAGCAGTTGCCTGCATTTCCGCAATCTTTATGCATTCTGCCGCTGCTTTCTTTTCCTTTATTCCGGAGACGGTCGTCGCCTGTGCCCTTACCACTCCGATACTCCGTTTTTCATTTCTTCCGAAAGGATTTCCTTTTCCGTTTTCCGACTCATATCCCGATCTGATTTCAGCTGACACAGACTCTTTTCTTTCAAGAGAACTCTCCTCATGCTTTTCTCTTTCAAAGGTTTCGGAAGGACTGAAAAGCATTCCGGAAAAGGTAAACGAGGTCACTGTACCTTTTTCCGGCACCGAAACGCTTTGCAAGGAAATTACCGAAAAAGTCTGCCGTGAATTCTGCGAAAACTGTCCGATGTCTCCCATCTGCTTTGACAGTCTTTCGGGCACAACCATTGCCGGTATAAAAGCTATGGTTCAGTCGGCTCTTGACAACAAGACTCTGAACTGCAGCGATATACCGCCCGATATATCGGTTTCCTGCGTCAGACTCCGTGAGCTGTCAGATTACGTTTCTTCTGTGTGCAAAAAAGAGTCAATGCCGTCTTCTTCTCCGACACTTCCTCTTACCGTAAGCTATCCGTGCGTTGCAGAAATTATATCCTCGCTTGCCGAAAAAACACGAGAAGAAATGGTATCAGACAAAACATCGGCAAAAATACTCTCCCACCGTTTCCACTCGCTCGGGCTTCCGTTTACAAATCTTACCGTAATAGGTAAAAAACGAAGATCGGTATACCTCTACGGTGCTGATAAAGCCAAGCTCAAATCCTGCAAAAACGCTCTTTTGCGTACAGTGTCGGAAGTTCTCGGAAGCGACTATATGCTTTCCGGCACCGACGCTGACGAAACGGCGGTAATTTTTTCACCGGCACAGGTGCTTTCGGCAAATGCGGCACTTTCGGGTTGTTGCAAACAGGGACAAACTGTCAGCGGCGACACCTCTCTTACATTCAGTGACGACTACGGCAATTTCTATGCCATGATTTCCGACGGCATGGGAAGCGGTCCGGAAGCAGCGAAAAGCAGTGCGCTGACCGCCGCTCTGATGAAAAATCTGCTTCAGTGTGATATTGATGAAAAACTTGCGCTGAAAATAGCCGGTGAAGCTCTTATCCGGAACTGTGACGAATGTTTTGCAACCGTCGATCTGATAAAACTCGACCTGATAACAGGTCTTGCGTCGGTTACCAAAAATTATGCCGCCTCTTCCTATCTGCTCAGAAACGGTTCGGTTTACCGCTGTAACGCTCAGAGTCTGCCTATCGGCATAGAATCGGACGCTGATCCTACGCAGCTTTCCTTCCGTGTAAGCGAAGGAGATACCGTTGTGCTTGTAAGCGACGGCATCTCACCGGACTCATCTGACGACTCGGGACTTTGCGACGTTCTCGGTCTTTCCGAAGGGCTTGACGCCAAGGAGCTTGCCGACCGCATTCTCGGATTTGCTGTAAGCAGTAAAGGCAAAACAGACGATATGAGCGCTCTGGTAATCAAAATACAGGGCAAAAAGGCTGCCTGATCGCCACACCGTGCAGTATAACGTTTTTTACGGTAAAAAACTTCAAATTCATCAATTATTTTCGTTAATCCCTTGATTTTTAACATGAAATGGGGTATAATCTTTTCCGTAAAGAGAAATGACCGAAAGGATGATAAAAATGGATAATCAGGAAATAAACGAAAACAGCGCCGAATGCACTCACGATTGCTCCACCTGCTCGGCTAACTGCAGTTCGAAAAAGGATCCGGAAAGTCTGCTGGCTCCGCAGAACAAGGCAAGCAACGTAAAGCATGTCATCGGAGTTGTAAGCGGCAAAGGCGGCGTAGGAAAGTCTTCCGTTACTGCTATGCTTGCGGTAATGACCAGAAGGCTCGGCTATAAAACCGCAATTCTCGACGCCGACATTACAGGTCCCTCAATACCGAAAATTTTCGGACTCAAAGGAGATGTGACCGGCTGTGAGGACGGAATAATACCCAACTCAACAATTACAGGTATTGACGCAATCAGTATAAATATGCTTCTGCGCGACGAAAGCGCTCCGGTAATCTGGAGAGGTGCTCTTATCGCCGGAACAGTAAAGCAGTTCTGGTCCGACGTTGTCTGGGGAGACGTGGACTATATGTATGTTGATATGCCTCCCGGAACCGGAGACGTGCCGCTGACCGTTATGCAGTCTCTGCCTCTTGACGGAATTGTGATAGTAACCACACCCTCTGATCTTGTTTCGATGATAGTCACAAAAGCAGTAAACATGGCAAGAATGATGAATGTTCCGATAATCGGAATCGTTGAAAATTACAGCTATCTGAAATGTCCCTGCTGCGGTGAAAAAATCGAGGTTTTCGGTAAGTCGCACGTTGACGAAATAGCGAAAAAATTCGATCTTCCGGTTATAGCTCGTGTGCCGATCGATCCCAAACTTTCCGCACTCTGCGATGCAGGTACCATCGAAACGGTTGAAACCGACGCTTTTGACAAAGCGGTTGAAAAGATTACAACGGTTTTTGAATAAGCTAAACCAGGACTAAATAAGCTTAAACCAGGACTAAATAAGCTAAAACCGGACTAAATAAGCAGTTTTGACTTTTTGAATATCAGAAAAACGCCCCTGCTTGCAAAATTGCAAAGTTTTAAGCACACCGGATTCATTTTTGACTTTTTTGACATTACCGTGTGCCTTACCCTCTGCAAAAATCCGCTTCAAAAAATTTTTTCTGACACCTGAACACAAAACAACAAGGTCTGCCGGAACGGCGTGCAAAATTAGCGGAGAAATTACAAAATATTTGCATAACACCACGCGGTAGGGGCGAACTGCGTTCGCCCGCGGGCGTTCACAGAACGCCCCTACGGGCAATAAAAATTAAACCGCAGAAAACAAAGATTCACCCCGACAGATTTTTTAAGTCTGCCGGGGGTTGCTTATTCATTTTCAGAATTAAATAAATACATATCAATATCTATTTGCGTTCTT
>CALXUV010000049.1 GCA_944391815.1 uncultured Clostridia bacterium
TTATAACTTTAAATCCGGAATTAACCTGAATTAAGTTTTGGATTCGTGTAACTCTTCACCCGTCGGTCTGAAAAGAAGCGATATGCACCAAAGTGCCGCAAGTCCGACAAGCGCATATATTATGCGGCTGACCATTGCTCCCTGTCCGCCGCCTATCCATGCGACAATGTCAAACTTGAAAAGACCTATGCTGCCCCAGTTCAAACCGCCGATTATCAGCAAAACAAGCGCTATTTTGTCTATCATTACAGTTTTCCTTTCAAAATTGAGTTGTTTGCTTACCGCTCGGGGTTTCCTCCCCTTCTAAAGTATGTGCAGATAATTATTTTTTATTCAGTCTCTTTTAATACGAAAATTTACATAATAGTATTGAATGTTAAAGCAGTATGGTTTATCCTTTTGTATGCGGGTTCAATACCCGTCATATCACTTAATCGGAGTTGACTTTAAATATGAGAATGAGAAAAAAGAAGAATGCTGACATCAGGCTTGAAAAATGCAGTGACTGCTTTTTAAGCGGAGACATCAGCTCTCTTAAAAATATTAATCTTGAAATCGGATGCGGAAAAGGCGGTTTTATAGTTCAGCTTGCAGCCTCCCAGCCGGATAAATTTTTTGTCTGCATAGAAAAAATGTCCGACGTAATACTTCTTGCTGCTGAAAAAATCAAAAACAGTAATTTGAAAAATGTAAAATTTCTGCGTGCCGATGCATCTGTTCTTTCCGAATATTTTTCGCCTGGTTCAGTTGACAGAATATATCTTAACTTTTCTGACCCATGGCCAAGGCCAAAACATGCCAAACGCAGGCTGACAAGCGAAAGTTATCTTGATATTTACAAAAATCTGCTATCTGAAAACGGGGCGATTTTTCTGAAAACCGACAACAGAATTTTGTTTGACTATTCTCTTGAAACTTTCAGAAATGCCGGATTCCGTCTGGAAAAACTTACATATGACCTTCATAACAGCGAATACGAATCCGGAAACTTCCACACTGAATATGAAAATAACTTTTCCGGTAAAGGTTTTGCCATTAACAGGGTTGAGGCTTACAAAAACTGACTTATATGACTTAATTTTCCAAAGTAAATCAAATGCAGCCGTTTTTCGGCTCTGTCTGTTTTTAATTATAATATTGGAGTGTGAATTTTACACAGACGGACTTACTCAGGTGTAACTATTTTGACTGAAATATTTTAATAAACAAATATATGTTTTATCAGAATATTCATTCATTTATCCGAAAGTTGTCAGCTGTCTGTCAGATGACTTACCGAATATCTTATATTAACTGATGAGGAGATCCATTATTACCGCATCCTTAAATCTTATATCAAATGAATAATCTTTGATCTTCCCGTCGGGATTTACAGGTTAATTTCTTGCTGTTAAATACAGAAAAATTCTTAATTTACATTTTTATCTTCCTTTAAAGCGAAGCAAAACTGTGGACAGATTCGAACCGTCACAACTGTAGGGGCGTTCTGCGAACGCCCGCGGGCGACCGCAGGTCGCCCCTACCAAATCAAAATACATTTACAGAGCCATAGATGCAAAAGCATTTTGGAAGGAAAGGGAAACTTATGACTGAAAATTAATGGTTTACAAAAAGCTTCAGACGAAATCTTGTTGACATGCACATAGCCGACCGGGACGATACTTTTCTTTCACAGTTCGATCCGGAAGAATACCTTGAATGCCTGTAACATTTATGATTTTGAAGGTATTTTTCTTGATATGACTTTCCGGAATCTCCCCTGCTACTGCGAAAAATGCCGTAAAAAATACAAACTTGAAACGGGCAGCGAAATTCCGACTGTCGTCGATTTTACAAAGGATGATTGGAAGAATTTCCAGCTTTGGAGACAAAACTGCATAGGCGAGTTTGCGCATTTCTGCACAAATGAATTAAAAAAATTAAAGCCGGAAGTTTCAGTTGAGCACCAGTTTTCAACAATTTGTCAGCCGTGGTACCGAGGAGTCGACGGTGCAGTAAACGAAGCAAGCGACTACTCCGGAGGCGATTTGTACGGCGGCCATCTTCAGGAAAGCTACATATGCAAAATTTACCGCGAAGCGACAAAAAATCAGCCATTCGAGTACATGACATCAAGGTGTGATCCTGAGCTTTCGGTTCATACCACTACAAAAACCGCCGATCAGATGCGACTGCACAACCACCTGACTTTAGCTCAACATGGCGCTATGCTGTTCATTGACGCTATCGATCCTGTCGGCACTTTAAATCCCGATGTTTACAGACAAATCGGCAAAGTTTTCGAGGAAACAATGCCGCTTGAAAAATATCTGACAGGAAATTATGTTTCAGAAGCCGCACTCATAATGAGTTACGATTCCAAATTCAATATTCTCCAGAAAGCTGAATCTCCAAAAAACGCAAGTTATGAAAATCCACAGCTTGACGCTCAGCTTGCTCTTGCGGGAATTCTCAAACGAATGCACATGCTTTACACGGTTTTGCCTTCCGACAGACTGACAAATCTCAAAGGAAAGAAAATTGCATTTCTTACAAATGCATCAATTCTGAGAAATGAAGAAATTTCCGCCATAGCCGATTATGTATCGGAAGGAGGAAATCTTTATATTTCCGGAACTACCGATCCACGCCTTGGCGCACTGCTTCTCGGTATGAAATTTAACGGATATACACAGTACAATCAGACATATCTTGCTCCTACCGAAGCGGGCGAAAAGATATTTGAACCGATTTACAGCAAAAAATATCCTCTTGCGTTTCACGGAAAGCAAATGATTGCAAGTTTCGGGCAGGAAGTAAAAATACTTGCAACAACAACTCTCCCTTACACCGATCCTGCCGACGCAACCGTTTTCGCTTCAATTCATTCAAACCCGCCGGGAATACCTACCTCCGATCCGGCAATGGTAATAGGAAAGTACGGCAAAGGCAAGGTGGTATGGGTTTCCTGTCCGATAGAAATAATGAATTCAGAAGCATCAGACGGCGTTGTAATATCGGCAATAGAACAGATGACAAAACCGGAGCTGCTTTCAACTAATGCTCCCGGCTGCGTTGAGTTTACGCTGTTCGATGACGAAAAAAACAGACGTATGCTGCTTCATGCGGTAAATGTCAGCGAAGGTCGGGAAATTCTCCCAGTCTACGGCATCAAGGTAAAACTCCGTGTTCCGCATAAAGTGCTGAGCATCCGCTGTATTCCATCTCTTGAACCGATAATGTTCAGTTCAGAAAACACGGAGGTTTCATTTGAAATCTAAAAACTTGAAATTGCACGGCACATAATGCTTGAGTACTGATACTCAATGTTTTCTGCAATTTATCGCTGATATTTTTAACTGTTTATTGCCCTTAAAATCCTTTTTATTACCGTAAGTTAAGTGCATAATCAGTTAAATCCTAAAAATAAAATCCGGTCTGGTTAGTCAGACCGGATTTTTTGTTTTGGTGAAAAATAATCTGATGGGCTTATTCAACAGTTACCGTTCCGTCTTCTGCTACTGTTACAGTCATCTCATCTTTGACATAACTCAAAAATTCTTCGCCGAGACTGTCAACAACCGGCATTTTAGTGTCGGTCCAGTTTGCGGCAAGAATAGCTCCTGAGGCGGCAAGCGAATCTATCGGCTTTGAAAAAAGCATGCAGGCGGGCGCTTTTCCAAGTGCGCAAACGGTATAAAGCACCATCCCTCCGGTAGTTGAACCTATCGTTTCAGGCAGGCATATCGCTTTGTTTATCATCGGTTTTTTATACAAATCCGGGTTGTTCTGATCGCCGCATTTAACCTGCTTGTCACCGAACATTATCGCTGACTGATAACTCGCAAGCGTATTGAAACCGCCTCTTGAAACAAGCGCCTTGGCAGTGACGGTTCCGGGCGTAATAACTCTTCCTTTAAACACCTTTTTCATTACCTTTTACCGCCTTTCGTAAGTATTTCCAGTATTTCAACGTCATCATAATATTTTGCGCTGGTGTATGTACGTAGCTTGTTTGAAGAGGTAATAACCGGCATCTTCTTTGAAAGAGGGTTATTCATATACATAAGAGGACATATGTAACTTAAAATTACACCGGTAGCGGCAAGTCTGTCTGCATACTCAGTCTTTTTAAACTCTTTGATTACCGCCGGTGCACTTGTAAACACCGTCGGGACTTTTACTTTTGAGCTGCCGGATTCTTTCAGTCCTTTTTCCAGCTTTTCGGTCCAGTCTATAAGCTGACTGAGCGTCAGGTGCGGGCAACCGACAAAGCAGAGCTTAGGCGCCGCATCCGGATTTTTCCAGATACAGGGGTATCCGCTCTTTACTCTTTCCAGTTCCTTGTCGTCAATAACATAAACTTCGGCACCTTCTTTTATCAGTTTTTCACCGTAATCCTTACACTCAGGTGTCAGATTCTCCACATGATAAAGTCCTACGGAACCGTTTGAAGCGGACGCCGCGCCGAAATCCTTAAGATAAGCGCATACATCGTCATTAAGCTCTGTTCCGAGAAATTTATCGAGTCCCTTTATATACGGTACTCTTTCCATAGCTTTCATTCCTATGGCTGAACCGAGAAGCTGTGCAACCGGTATTTTTTCGGTTTTTATCTCAACGACAAGATCTGCCTTTCTTCCTTCATCGGTAAGAAGCCCGAATTCCGGAACAACTCCGGCAATCATTCCCATAAGTTCAATAATACCGGAATTCCGGTTACATCTTGCGCCGAGAACACTGTTTGCGTAAACAACAGCCGACGACTCCGCCCATGAGAGCACATCCCCTCTTTTCGGCACATTGTTTACCTCCGGAAGATAGCACGCACAGCTGTATGCATCATCCGACATAATGCCGAATTTTTTCAGCTGCTCCTCGTATCTTTCCTGCTGGCTGTACATTATTTTAAAAACAAGCTTCTGTAAAAAACCCGACGGTACAGCCGGATCAAGAGGCCGCGGATCTGCCGAAAACGGCTGAATGCTTTTTGCTCCTTCTTCAAGCAGTTTATCGTAAAGTTCGTAAACAGGTCTCATAACACCTATGCCGAAACTTATGACTGTATGTCCGTACTGAGAAGTGACCGGAACCATACGCTCGGCACCGAATGCTTCCCCATACATTATCAGGGTTTTCATTACCTTTGCAAGCGTCTCGCCTTTTTTGCCGTCAAGCACCGCCTGCTGTTCTTCTGTAAGTACCATTTTATCTCTCCTTTGCCGTAAAACTTTACCTGAGTATACCATAATTTTGATTTTCTGTCAACATGTCTTGCCTGTTACTTTTTCGGCGGGAACTGATTTAAAATCGACATTAAAAATGACAAAAATGCCGAGATGGCAAGGATAACAGCTTCTTGTTGGGCATAAACACCAAAAAAACATCTGAAAATTCGTTATCCGCAAAGCGATTATTTATTGACTAACTGAGATCGCTATGATATAATATTGTATATATAATATTTTTTGTGAAAGGAACGGCGTATGAGAAAAAAGCGGTTTTTGATCATTCTACTGTGCCTGTGCATGATGGCAACTTTCTTAGTTTCATGCAAGCCTGATGACGGACCTGATGATGATGAATGGAACATAGTGTACGACGACTCGACGCGTGAGCTGGCTAAGGACTCTATACCGGAAGGATTCAGTCTTGACGGTCAAACTATTGGTATATTCTACGCTCAACACGTTGAAGACACTACCATAGGTGACAACGAAGAACAGGATATCGTTTATTCGGCAATTTATGAAAGAAATCAGTCTGTTATGAAACGTCTGAAATGCGTACTCAATTTTATTCCATCAGGAACTACAGCATGGGATCAGGTACCGGACGTACTTAAACAGGGTATCCTTGCAAACGACGGAAGTTTTGAAATTGTTTTCACTACCAACAACACCGTAACTCAGGAAAAACTCTTCAACTATTTCCAGGATGTAAACTATTCAGAATATATTGACTTAAACGAAAGATGGTGGTATTACGACGCCATCGAAGAAACCTCGGTCGACGGTTACAGCATGAGGCTTCTTTACGGCGACATATCGATTGCCACTCTCGGAAACGCCGGTGCTATTTACTATAACAAGGACCTGTACGAACAGTATCTTGCAAACGGTCAGAGTCCGGACTACCTTTATCAGGTTGTACTTGACGGAAAATGGACTCTTGAGTATTTCAGCGGACTTACAAAACGGTCGCATATTTCACTCGGTCCGGAAGGACCAGATGGAGACATCTTTGGTTTTTCTCTATTCAGGCACGGTGAACCTCTGCACTATTTCCCCATATCTTGTGATGTTGAATACTATAAGCGTGATCAGGGCGGAATGCCGATAATTGCTTACGATCAGGAAAAGGCTGTTAAGGTTGTTGAGCTCCTTTATAGCATGCTTTACGAGAATGAGGGGGCTTGGCTGTTTTTCCCTAACCAAATAGGCGCCGAAGTTGGACATGAAAATGATTTTTCAAACGGAAGGGTGATTTTCTCTTTAAGCTCCCTGTCTGCTGTTCTTGCCGACAACATGAGAGAAATGCAGAGTGACTACGGTATTTTGCCTTATCCTAAATTCGACGAATATCAGGATGAATACATCAGCTTTATGGCAAACGGTACTGTTCTGGTCGGAATTCCGATAAGCGTACCTGAGGACAGAGCCATGGGTACAGTTTCAGCTGTAGTTGAAGCACTTGCTTCGGAGTCATACAGACACGTTTCAGTTGCGTTTTATGAAACGGCACTGAAGGGTGCGTATTCACGTGACGATACGGCATCACAGATGATGGATATAATCACCGGAAGCCACGATACCGTTAAGTCTACCCTTACCAAAAACTTCGTTTACGAATACAGTTCTTCTCTGAACGGTATCGGTACGGTTATTCAGGGTCTAATGGCTCAAAAATCAATTAACTTTGCTTCTTACTATGACAGCCGCATCGGAGCCGCCAAATCAAGAATGGATGAGCTCTGGGAAATGTATATTACCAATACTGTTTAACGGTTTCGGCATATCTGATTTTATTTAAAGAAAAAACAGCACTCAAAAGTCATAAGACAAATGAGTGCTGTTTTGTTTTCAGGCAATAGGGATTAAATGCCGCTATTAATAAAAATCGGAAAATCTTTTTCCAATAAACAAGGATGAATGCTAAAACTGACATTTATCACCAATCTAAATATTAAAGACAAGACTTTTCTGCCGATGATCAAGCAAACCCTTGAAACTTAAAGAGCTATTATTTTTTTATTACCCCCGTTTTACGGATAATTACTGTCAGCCTTGACGCAACTGCATAAGCCGCAAAACAAGAAATAACGTCTTTTATCAAAAAAGGAAGTGAAGCCGTTACAAAAGCCTTGACAATTCCCGAACCGGTAATCGCCGAAAATTGTATCACTCCGCAAACATGACAAACGGCAAGACCGGCAACACCAAGTATAAGAGAGTATATTTTTCCGAATTTTCTGAATTCAAAAAATTCACTGCATCCGCATATCACCGCAAGAAATATAAAACCGATTATGTATCCTCCGGTAACTCCCGCAATGGCAGAAATTCCTCCCTGGAAACCGCTGAATACCGGCACGCCCATTATGCCGAGCAAAACAAAAGCCATTATCGAAAAAAATCCGTATTTAAGACCGAGAAAATATCCGCAAAGACAAATGGCAAAAGTCTGCATTGTAAGCGGTATTCCGAATGGGGTCGGAATCGATATCTGAGACATTACCGCTATTACGGCAGTCATCAGACCGCAAAATGTAATTTTAATCACTCTTGATTCTTTCATAATTTTATCCTCACTTCTCCACTGTATAAAATTTCTTTTTCTCCGTTTTTTCTTTCTGTTATAAGAGAAAGATCATCGCTAAGACCCGTTATCTTAGCCTCATACTCTTCGCTACCTCTCAGAACCGTGACATTCTTGCCGATAATAAAAAGCTTGCTGCGGTATTTTTTTACAAACGGTTTTGTTTTCCTGACAATGCCGCCGGGGCAGAGCCGTACAAGATTGTTTACGATTTCCGCTGTCAATCGGTTTTTTATTTTGCATATATCGGGAGGAACTGAATTTTTGCCGTATATTCCGCCTGCAATGTTTTCAACTTCGGTTCCCGAAAAATCCGCAACAAGATTCACACCGATTCCTACAATAACGTAATCAAAACTGCCGCCGTCAGACGAAAGCGAGCTTTCGGTCAGTATTCCGCATATCTTTTTACCTTCGAGAAAAACATCGTTTACCCACTTTATTGAAGCTCTTAGCCCCGTTACTTTCTTAATAGCATCCGTTACTGCCACTGCAGCGGCAGCTGTTATGTTTACCGTATCCGCCGCTTTTGTATTTGAAGCAGACTTTGAGGGCGTAAACAGAAGGCTGAAATAAATACCGTTTTCCGGAGAAATAAACCGTCTGTTCATTCTTCCTCGACCGGCGCTTTGAGTTTCGGCTACCGCCAAAGTATATTCATTCGCCCCGTCTTTATATTTTTTCTTTAAAAAATTGTTAGTGGAGTCCACTGAGTCGAGAACAAACAGCGTGTATCTGTCGGAATCATGAAGATAATTTTTCAGCAGTTCTGAACGGAAAACCGCACGGCTTTCCGTTATACGGTAACCTTTTCTTTGATTGTATTCCCACTTGAAGCCGGATTCGTTCAGAATTTTCTCTATCTCTTCAGATTTTAACTTAAGTTTTTCGCCGGAAACAAATTTGCCGTTTTTGGCTTCAAGTATTGAAATAATATCTTGCATCTTTACCTCATATTCAACAGATTTTGCTCTGAAAATCTGCCTGAAGATAATCAGAATTCTTTTTTCATAACGGCATAGTAAAATCCGTCAGTTTGCCCTTCAAAAGGCAAAAAAGTTCTCTCGCTTTCAAGTCTGAACTCAGGATTACCTGCAATAAATTCTGCTACGACCTCTTCATTTTCGGATTTAAGCAGAGTACATGTCGAGTACATGAGCTTTCCGCCTTTTTTTACATATCGGCTGCAGTTTGCAAGAATTTTCCGCTGTACATCAGGAAGAGATTCAATGTCCTGCGGCTTTTTGTAGCGAAGATCCGGCTTTTTTCCGATTATTCCTACACCGGAACACGGTACATCGCATATAACCTTATCAAACTTTTCCCAAAACTCCGTGTTATTTTGTCCCGAATCACATTCAAGCGTTTCAATTATGTCAATTCCGAGTCGCTCTGCACCGCTTTTCACAAGTGAAAGTTTACTTCCGCGGAGATCGCAGCTGATAATTTTACCTTTGTTTTTCATCATGATGGCAGACGCAAAACTTTTTCCACCCGGGCAGGCACAGGCGTCCAGAAGAAGTTCGTTTTCTTCAGGTCCGAGCGCCGTTACTGCGGCATACGAAGAATCGTCCTGGATAAAAAACAATCCTTCATCATATCCGGAAATGGCAGTTACACTTCCGGAATTTTCAACTGTGATACCGGCATCGCAAATATCTGAGCTGATTATTTTATAACCGTTTTCTAGTAACCTCTTTGCAAAATCTTCGCGGGTTGTTCTAAGTAGATTTACTTTCAGCGACAAATATTTCTTCTCAAAAAATGAAGAGAATATGCGCTCAGAAGTCTCTTCTCCGTAATCACAAATCAGTCTTTTGCAAAGATATTGCGGAACTGAATACTTAACCGACAGATATCTGACGACAGAGTCTTTCTTTTCAGGCAAAAATTCGTTTTGGCGGCATGACTTTCCGTCGGTACGTCTTACGCACTCTCTCAGAACCGCATTTATCATCCCGACAGCACCGCGGTTAACCAGTTTTTTTGCAAGTTTTACTGTCTCTCCTACCGCAGCGTAATCCGGAACAGAATCCATATAAATTATCTGATATAACCCGATTTTCAGCAATAATTGTACGTTTATCTGCAATTTTCCGATAGATTTACCTGTCAGAACCTCAATAATATATTCAAGAGTAACTCTTCTTTCAGTAACTCCGTACAGAAGCGCTGTGTAAAAATCCTTATCGTTTCCGGTCAAACCTTCCCTTTTAATTACGCTGTCTGCTTCAAGATTTGTGTACCTGTCACTCTCTGCGCATGAGCGAAGCGACGAAAAAACAAGCTTTCTTACATTATTCATTCCGGTTTTCCTGCCTCAGCTGTTATTCATGTGTACGTTATAGTACGTCTGTCTGTATTTTGTCGGCGAAACTCCCTCGTGATACTTGAAGTATTTCAGAAAATACTTGTAATCGGAAAATCCGTATTTTTCCGATATTTCTTTCAGACTCATCGCCTCGTTTATCAGATCATGTTTTATCCTCAGGAGCTTCATCCTGTCTATATAGCTTTTCAGTCCGTCCGGATAGCTTTGTCTGAATATGCGGTTCAGGTAGTCTTCATTGTAATTGAAGTATGCAGCAACGTCACTTACTTTGAGAGGCAGGTCGCTGTTGATTCTCACCCATTCCTTGACCATTGAATATATCCTGTGTCCCGCACTCTGACTTTTACGGTATTCGACCGTAAGCTCGGTAAGCAACACTTTAAGCAGCCATTCGCAGCACTCTCTCGGGTATCCGTCTGTTCCGGCATAATGTAACAGCTGCCTTATAAGCACTTCCGCCTGCACCGGACTTTCCGGTCTGAAAAAAACCGGCGGCAGTTCTTCCGTACAGTCACATGTAAAATGTATCCAGTAAAACGAGACTTCATCGTCGGTCGTTTCGGTACCGTAATGCCTTACTCCATTGAGCAGAAAAAGTACATCGCCGGCTGACACACTGTATACCGTTTCCCCCTGCGTTATGCTGAAAGCTCCCTTTGTCACAAGTATAAGCTCGTTTGAATCTATTATTCTTTCCGGGTGTTTCCAGCTTCCGCGTGAAATGAATTTTCCGCCGTGAATATACCTCAGACTTTCGTACATAGTCGGATTTTCACCCCTAATATACCGTTTTATATGTTGCAATCCTAAAGCATTGCTGTTATAATTTTACCATAACGATCTTAGAAAATCAATAGTTTTCAACGGCATGCAAGTAATTTTCTTATTTTTATCAAATTCCGCTTTTCAACCGCATTCAATTTGTACAGTTTTCTGCACTTAAAACCTCATTATCTGATATTTACCGTTTCACAAGCTTAAATCAGCAGGCAAATCTGATGTTAAAATACCGCCAAATAATTTTAGGTAATATCAGACGCCTAAGTGTAATCATCTGATACGGTTATTGATATTACCTCAAAACAGAATTTTCCGGACACTTTAAATATACGCTCAATATTCAAGATAATAAGTACGAAAGAGGTACGCTGATATGTCGGAAAATTATAATGCACTTATCGGAAATTTCATCTCCCCTCCTGATAAATTCGGAGAAGTCGCCTTCTACTGGTGGATCGGCGACAAGCTTACAAAAAAACGTCTCCTTTACCAACTTGACAAACTGAAAAACAGTCATGTGACCGGTCTGCAAATCAACTATTGCCACACCGACAAAGGCGGTTACAGTTACGGTCTTCCCTATCAGAGCGACCCGCCGCTTTTTTCGGAAAAATGGTGGAAACTTTTCGGTTGGTTTATGGAAGAAGCCGGAAAACGCGGCATGTCGGTTTCGCTGAGCGACTATACCCTTGCCACAGCCGGTCAGGGATACATAATGGACAAGGTACTTTCCCTTAAACCGGGACTTAACGGCTCGGTTCTGAGATGCAAGGAAATAAATCTTTCTTGCGGACAGGTTTGCGATTTCCAGCCTGACGAAAATTTCATTTCTGCAACATATTTTTATGAAGATCATTTCGAGCCTGTACCGGAAGAAAAACTTAAAGGCTTTACCCATACGAAAACCGGTGTGCTGCGGATCGTCTGTAAGGAAGATATCAAAAACTCGCTTGATCCGATGAATCCTGACTCGGGAAAATTACTTGCCGACAGTTTTTTCGGTGAGTTTGAAAGAAGATTTCCCGGGAAATGCGGAAAGAATCTGAACTACTTTTTTCGGATGAACTCAATTTCAATATTTCCGGTAAGATGTGGAATAAGGATTTTGCCGGCGAATTCGAAAAAAGAAAAGGCTATGATGTAAGACCTTTTCTTGCGGCTTTATTTACTGATATCGGTGACATAACGCCTAAAATCCGACTGGATTATTACGACGTTATAGTTTCTCTTGAAGAGGAAAATTATTTCAGACCGGTTTTTGATTGGCACGAAAAAAGAAATATGACTTACGGCTGCGATCACGGCGGACGCGGAAGAAATATTACCGAATTCGGAGATTATTTCAGGACTCAGAAGTACAATCAAGGACCCGGAAACGATCAGCCTGCCCTCAGATCCGACATAATAAAAGACAAAGTGTCGGCTTCAATTGCTCACCTCTACAAACGCCCGAGAGTCTGGCTTGAAGGCTTTTACGGTTCGGGATGGCAGACCTCGTCAGCAGACGTAGCTGACGCCGTATTCAGAAATTTTGCTCTCGGCAGCAATCTTCTTACTCTTCACGGGCTGTACTATACCACATTCGGCGGTTTTTGGGAATGGGCACCGCCCTGCAATCATTTCCGCATGCCTTACTTTGCTCAAATGAAAACTCTCATGCTTTGTTTTAAGCGGCTGTCTTTCCTTCTTTCTTACGGTAAACATGTATGCGATGTAGCTGTACTTTATCCGGTCTCCGACGCAGAGGCCGGACTTAACGGAAATAACGCTGCAAATTCGGCTTTCGAATTTGCGCAAAATATTTACAAAAGCGGCACGGATTTTGATTTCATTGACTTTGAAAGTCTCGGCAAAAGCGTTATAAAAGACAAAAAATTGCATATTTCAGGCGAAGAATACCAACTTATTGTTATACCTGACATGAAAACCATTCGCTTTACGGCTTTGAAAAAGTTAAAAGAATTTGCAAAGGCAGGCGGAAAAATTCTTTTTCTCGGTTCACTTCCGATTGCCTCCGACAGAAAAGGCGCAAACGACTCTCTTCTTGACGGCTATTTGTCAGAAATTGTGAACTGCGAAAATGTCTACCGCAGTTACAGTCCGGAGCTTAGCGATATCCTTCCGGACAAGGATTTTCTGCCACCGGAAAACAGTCGGGGAATTTTTTTCACACACAGAAAAATAAAAGACGCAGACTTTTATTTCATTTACGGCTCCGAAAAAAACAGCCTTATAAAATTCCGGAATTCAGGATATCCGGAACTTCTCGATCCGTATACCGGCAAGATATATTCAATTAACTCTTTCGAACGTGGCAGTTCCGGAACCATTATCTCGATGCCGCTTGAAAAAACCGAACCGCAGATAATCCTGTTCCGGAAGTCACAGTCAGAAAATTCCGTATTTGCAGAAAAACTGCCGGTAAAGACGGTAACTCTGCCGCCGGAATGGGATTTCAGCCTCATAGAAACTCTGGATAACTCATTCGGTGATTTCAGCATGCCGGCAACGAAAAATTTTATCGGAGCGCAGGTACGCAAACTGAATAAAATTTCAGAAAACGGCGCTGAAAGCAAGGTCACAGTCGGTTACGGTGAGCTTTTCAGAAAATTCGGTCCGTATAAAACTGTATGTAAGAAGACAGAAAATTCAATTGTAAGTAACGACTGCGCCGGCATACCAAGCTCTTATTACAGCGCATCGTTAAGGTACGGCTATGAAGGTGACCCCGGTCATCAGGGTTATCACGGACTAAAAGGATGTATAAGCGACGATTTCATAGTGCTCGGCAAACCTGAAAATAAAGCAACCGAAACAGTCTACACCGATGATCCGGAAGGTAACGTAAATTACTTCACCACTTTTTTCAAAATACCGTCAGAGACCGAAATTTATTTTCTGTGCGGAAAAATAAAACCGGAAAAAATTTGGATTGACGGAAAAGATTATTCAGGTAAAACCTCTTCCGTTTTGAAAAAAGGGTGTCATTATCTTGTTTTGCGGTTCGCCGGCAGCGGTCGTACTCATTTTATGCTTTCATCCCTGCCGGAAGAAAAATTACAAGGACAGTCACATCCGCTTTCAATGAAATGGTACAAAAACAAATCGATTCTTGATTTTGATCCCTACGGTGAAAAATCACAACCGGAAAGATTTTCGTTTGCCGTGCCGCCTGGATTCTCGTCATTTGAATTTAAAAGCAGATGCCGCCTTTCTTTCAGTGCAAGCTTTGGTTTTTCGGTCTTGCGCAAAGGTTTGACCTACAAGCTGCAAGCCCTCTCACCTAATTTGTACAGTGAAACGTTGACTGTAACCGCAGAGCCTCTTTTCGGTTATCACTCCGGCCGCATTGCAGAAGACTTCATTGACTGCCGGACAACAACAGGAAAGATATCAACCGTTCCGTGGGAGAATGTCGGTGGACTTGAATTTTATTCGGGCGGCGCAGAATATCAGACAAAAATAAACGTTACAGACGAGGAAGCAGGTTACGGATGTTGCCTTGAAGCGGAAAATGTGTGCAGTTCTGCCGAGGTTCTTGTAAACGGGGTTTCTGCCGGAATCCGTACCTTCCCGCCGTATTCGTTTGATATAACCGGAATGCTTTTGGCGGGTGAAAATACGGTTAAAATAAAAGTTTTCAATACCCTTTCAAATCATTATCAGACTATACCGACAAGATACAACCGCAAGATTGAATCGGGAATAACCGGAGACGTCAAACTGATTTTTTACAAAAATACTAACCCCTGAAACTTTTTAACTGAATAAATTCAAAACACAAAAAATATACGCCATTGGTAATAATATCAAATCTGACAGCGCTTTTGTGTAAATACTTTTCAGCACGGACTTTTTTATCAGCGCAGATTTTACGTTTTTTCAGAACGCAGAATTTTAACTGTTTTGAATACACATTTGATAAAGACACCGTAAACTTTCGGTTGATTCAGAAAATCTCAGCTTTCTTATACTCAACAATACACTCGGAAACCAAAATTATCGCAATTTAAACTGTCTTGCTAACTGACACTGTTAAGTATATATATCGGAGGCAGCATGCCGTAAAAATACTCAGCAACAGTAGCAGTAGAAGTAGAAGTAGCAATAGAAGTAGCAGTAACAGTGTAGTTGCAGCAGAGTTGCAGTACAGTGGCAGTAACCTGATATCCAATACCAACCTTCAAAGGCATGAAAGGAGCCAATTATGAAATTTATCGACTACTTTAATACCTCTATCGATTCCGGAATATGGAAAGAAAAACAGGACCTTAACCGGGCTACAACCATTTATTCGGTTTATGACAGATTCAAAGAAACCGGAAGATTTGACGCTTTCAAGTGCGACTGGAAAGAAGGAATGCCTTTCAAACCGCATATCTTCTGGGATTCGGACATAGCCAAATGGCTCGAAAGCGTCGCTTATCTTACAAAAACCAAAAGAGAAAAAGAGCTTGAAGTCATAGTTGACAAAACAGTCGATCTGATTGAAAAAAATCAGGATGAAAACGGCTATTTCAATATTTATTTCACAGTGGTTGAACCTGACAAAAGATTTACATACCGCAGTCATCATGAGCTTTACTGCGCAGGTCATCTTATTGAAGCCGCCGTCGCTTATTACAATGCAACCGGTAAAAGAAAATTTCTCGATCTTATGTGCAGGTATGTAAATTACATTGAACAAAGATTTATCATAAATAAAGATACTGCCTTTACTGCACCCGGGCACGAGGAAATCGAACTTGCTCTTATCAAGCTATACGAATGCACCGGCGAAAAACGTTATCTTGATATGTCAAAGCATTTTGTCGACATCAGAGGAACGAAAGAAGATATCGGCGGTAAGCGTTACGATCAGTCGGATAAGCCGGTAAGACAGCAGACAACAGCGGAAGGCCATGCTGTCAGAGCCGTTTACCTTTACTGCGCAATGGCAGATGTGGCTTATTATACCGGTGACAAAGAACTCGAAAACGCCTGTGTAAGACTCTTTTCAAATATAGTAAACAAAAGGATGTATATAACCGGCGGAATAGGTTCTTCTTCCGTAGGAGAAGCATTTACCGTCGATTACGATCTTCCCAACCTGATATCGTACACCGAAACGTGCGCCGCTATCGGACTGGCTCTTTTCGCTATGAGAATGCTTCGCCTTGACAATAATTCGGTTTATTCGGATGTAATCGAAAAAATTATATACAACGGTTTTCTTTCCTCTCTTTCTCTTGACGGTAAATCATTCTACTATGAAAATCCGTGTGAAATCATTCCCTACCTGCACTACAGAGATGTTTCTTACAACGATAAAAACCGTGCTCTGCCTCTCCCCAAAACACTGCGCTCAGAGGTTTTTGACTGCTCATGCTGCCCTCCCAATATCACGAGGTTTATAGCGTCGATTGCCAACCTGATTTACACTGCCGACGATGACACGGTTTACGTTCATCAGTTTATTCAGAGCAAAACGGAAACCGTTATAGGAGGTAAAAAAATAACTCTGAGACAGCTTACCCGCTATCCGGAAAACGGAAAAGTCAGAATTAAAGTCAGCGGCGGAAATGTACGGCTTGCTGTAAGAATTCCCGGTTGGTACGACGGTGCGGAATATAAAACCGAAAAAGGATATGCTTATTTTGAGGTGGCTGACGGTCAGACTCTTGAATTTGATTTCAAAATGAAAGTAAAATTCATTCAGGCGCGCCCTGAGGCAGTATTTGACGCCGGAAGATACGCAGTAACAAGAGGTCCGGTGATTTACTGCTCTGAATCTGTCGACAACGGTGCAAACCTTCGTGACATAAGAATCGACTCAAAAGCAAAATTCTCTTACGGCAAAAACGAAGCGCTTGGTGTTCCCTCTCTCAAAGTAAAAGCTTACCGTACCGCAGTAAATGACCAAACTCCTCTTTACAGTGAAAAAAACAATGCATTCGCTGAGTTCAATGCGGAGCTTATCCCTTACTATGCATTTGCTAACAGAGGAGAATCGGAAATGCTTATCTGGCATCTTGTAAAATAACGTACAAGGCAGAGAAAGGTTATGACTGAAAGTGATGTTTTAAAGCTGAGAAGGCTCGGAGAAAAAATTTTATTTTACTCTCACACGCCTGAAAACGATGAACGCGCAAAAGCATGAAAAAAACACAACATGCTTGATAAATCAGCAAGACCTGTTGTTTTTGTGATCCCGAAAACGTTATAAACTGGGTAAAAATCGCAAAGAAAGAATTCGAAGCCTTTTGATCTTTAAATTTTTCCTGACTTTAAAGACTATTGTTTATCTGATTTTTTTATACATTAAAAAAAATTCCCCTCAAAAAAGAGCGTTGCCATAAGAAAACATAAAAAAACCCAGTAAAATCAATGTTTTTAGGGCAGCGGAAAACGGGGCGTGTCAAAACAACTGAATAATCAGACAGAAACAGGGTGTTGCCAAGCATGACA
>CALXUV010000050.1 GCA_944391815.1 uncultured Clostridia bacterium
ATCCTCTTTTTGTCGTACCCATTTTTGCCTCGTTTTGAGGTTTTTTCTTTTGTTTTTCTCTCATTTAACATATTTGCATAGCAAAAGGCTGAGCCTCAGCTTAATTTAAAGCTTTTGACTCAGCCCCCAATCTTTGATTTGTATGACAGAAGAATTATTGCATTTAAGCTTGGTGACAGCAACAACAATGAGCTTGTATTCAGCACCTTTGATGAAGCAGTTGCGCTTTACCCAAAAGCAAAACCTATATTTCATAGTGACAGAGGTTTCCAATACACAAACAAGCTATTCAAAGCGAAGCTTGACAAACAAGGCATGACGCAGAGTATGTCTCGTGTCGGAAGATGCCTGGACAATGCCCCAATGGAGGGATTTTGGGGTATTCTGAAGTCCGAGATGTACTATCTCAAAACATTCCATTCAAGAGAAGAATTGGTTTCGGCTATTGAAAATTACATACATTACTACAACACAAAGCGATACCAAAAGCGCCTGAACTATATGGCACCTTACGAGTATTACTTCGTCACAGCGGCGTGACCAAAAATGGAGCTGCCGCTCACGCATTTTTTTGCATTTGCGACAGCTCCAGAGATGATCTTATCTTTTTAACAATATTTCTTTTGTTTTTTTAATTGTCTACTTGACAGGGAGCGCATCATGCCGTCATGGTATTCCGTTCAATATACAAAACCGTTTTTATAACCGTTTCTTCAATATAATACGGATTGCCATCATCATCAACATATTGCCGCATTACCGTCTCTTCCCTTTCTGTTGTATAGTACTGAAAGGAGTACATCTCATCAAACACCCGGCGAAACTCCTCTTGGTTTTTTTCATCAACTATGGCAAAATTATCACCGGCAGTATTGGTTTTCACCGCATAAACCGCGACAATATTCTTCATCAGCAGTCCTGAACCCGTAAACTCAAGTTCATCGTGCGGTATGTTGGAGATAATCTCATTTTCCGATATCATACACTCGTTTTCACAAGCAGACATCATATAGGAAACGGAATACTCCCCGTTATCATCGGGGGTGAAAATACTGCATATTCCGGCTACCAATCCGCCAATAAGGCATACCACAACAATAACGACGACTGCGATCCAACCTCCGGCAGCAATAGCCGCCACGATACCCTTCACAGCGTCTGCTGTTGCTTTCACGGCGGCAATAACAGCTTTTGCCGCCGTTTGGGATGCCTTGATACCTGTCTTTGCAGACTTCTCAGCGGATTTAGCTGTTTTTACCGCGTTTCGTGCTTTCTTTACCGTTTTACCTGATTGCAATGCCATTCGTTCGGGAGCAGTCAGCCGTTTTAATTTTGTCACATCGGTTTTTGGAGGTCTGTTTTTCAGCCTTCGGATATTTGCCGCCGTTTGTCTTACACCCCATCTGCCTATCTTATCCCCGGAACGAACTGTAATACGAGCCACTCCGCTTTCATATGCTTCAAGATGATTTCCTGCATATTCGCTCTCTGAGTTTTCTCCGGATGCGAAAGTACTGTTGATTCCCTGCTTTGCTTCATTGGCACCTTCTCTTGTTTTTCCGGCAAGTTTTTGAACACGGTCAAAGGTTTTAACCGTGTGCAAAGACTCTCTTGTCTTGATATCCGCCATCAGGTTTCACCCGGTTTCGTGCTCATCAGTTTATAGAGCATAGTATCCTTCGGCACTCTGTTGACGAAAGGAACGAGAGAACTGCCGATTTTAACAAGCCCATGACCTGCTTCCACGCCGGAAATATATGACATCTGCAGATCGGAGATGCCCATGAGGTCAGCCAGCTCTGCTCTGTCGGTTGCCGCCTGATTGAGCATTACCACAAGCTCGGAGTTCGCAAGCATTGTTCTTGCGGTACCATGCCTCCGTTTCCCGTTACTCCCGACGATATCATAATTTTTGATATAATGCCTTGCACAATCTTGAATATGGCAAGCATCAAATCAAGTCCCCAGGTTACTGCCGCTTTCGCAAGGACAAAACGGATAAACAGTTTCAGCGCCTGTTCAGGCCGCTTTACCTCCTGCATCGAATTGTAATGCTTCATTATACCTATGAGAAAGAACAGTACCAAAAGAGCATATCCGATTGCTTTGAGCGCCCCGTTTATACCCACCATTACTTCCCATATAGCGCCGCCCTTGAAATCTTCCGGAGACTGAGATAGCAAACGCCAGATTTCGGCAAATTTATCGTTCCAGGTGTCAATCGCGTTTTGAATATTCTCAACTACCCAATTATTTGACACTCAACCACCTTCTTTCCGGGAGTCAGAATTATCCTGTTATAAGAGTGAGTATTTCCTTTGCAAAAGTAATTACCACACCGCCTGCAAGAGTAAGAAAGCCGTTTGCTCTCTGCGAAGGGTCGTGCGATTTGAGAGACAAACCGATCTGCACAACCGCAAATCCCAGCATAATCATACCGACAGCACGGACAAGCCCGAACATAAAGTCAGAAAGGTTATTAACGACTGTAATGGGATCATCTTCCGCCGCAAAACATGTCACGGTACAGAGCGTCATCATGGTAATAACCATAACAATGGAAATCCAGACCGACAACGCTTTCCTTACCTTTTTGGACATAGGCTTCCTGATTTTTGTATTCTGTGTATTCTTCATTCTTTGTTCTCCTTTTCCGATTCTTTTTTTATCTTTTCAAGGTACATAGCAAATTCAGGTTCATCAAGCGCGATTACTTCCCGGTTTTGTCTTTCTGAATACATTGTTTCAACTTCTTCCGTTATATCCGACACTTCTTCAGAAGCTCCATTCGCCCACGGATTACCCTCAGGTTCCCCGAAACCGTGAACATAAGCAGGCGCACCGCCGTCCCTTGACAATTTAACATTCGGATGTCTCAAAATATCATACTTGAAATCAAGAACCGGACGTTCTCCACGGATAAAGGCAATACAATATTTATTATCAAGCATGCGAACCTCGTCGGGAGTCATCAATTCTCTGCCCGTAAGCTGAAAATTCGTAGAAAAATTTCCTCTGAGTCCGTCACTTCTTCCGTATGTGTTGGTGTCAATGGTGGCTTTTCCGAGTTGTTCGGAAATATATTTATGAGTAGACTGCTCGTTGCCTCCGAGATACACAAGCTCATCACAGTTACCGACGATGCTCTCCCAT
>CALXUV010000051.1 GCA_944391815.1 uncultured Clostridia bacterium
GGAAGATGTATCCTTTACCGCCTGTACCTGTTCGGTATTGGACAGAACGGTATATCCGGGATTTTTGGCGTATTCGAAAAATTCGCCCATATTCATTGATGTTGAAGGAACTATCGCATACTCGTAAGTTTTTCCGGAGATAACCGGGCTTGATACTCCATTTTCCTGATCTACTTCGTTATGATCTATCCAGAGTTCGACAAAGTTTCCGCCGTCTGTTTTACTGAGCGTATATTTGAAAGTACCGTTCTTGTCTGCCGGAACATATATTCCGCCGTATTTCATTATATAGAGCGCACTCGGTGCAAGCTCTACCTTATCTTTGGTCAGAATTCTGTCACCTTCCTGGTCAACAGAAGTGCTAATAGAGGTAAATGTTCCGTAGAATACATTTTCGACGATGGTTTCTATAGACTGGCTGTCAGCTTTGCTGTCAACTATGGTATTTGTGATACCGGCTCCGAGAGCTACTATTTCTCCGTCAAAGAAGAACCAGGATTTTTTCGCCTTGAGGTCAGAGCGAAGTTCGTTGTTGTTATTGACAAAATCAAGTGCGGCAACCGCCATATTTCCGAGAGTCGCTGAGCCTGCGCCGTTAGTGGTTCCGTCATATCCTCCGGAGTCGGACATAACTCTGTCTCTTGAATCAACAGTTGTACCGGGCATTCTCGTTCCCTTGACGTACTGCCAGTATACACTTCCCGGTGCATACGAAGAGGTGTAAACCATCAGCATACCGTCGCCTGTGTACCAGCCTTTTCCGTTTACGGCATTCGTAAGGTTAAGCTCCTCGGTATTCTCCATGTAGTTGCCTCTTGTTTCGTACTTGGTGGTACGGAGTGAGGAAAGAGAAAGAGATGCGGAATATTTGGTTCCGATAACATTCAGTTTATCCATAGCCGCAAGGTTGTAAGCACCCTCGACTTTCTTCGAAGTTAAATCTTCGTCTTTGACAATGTCTTCATATCTACACATACCGTAAGTAGTCAGATATCTATGGAAATCGGAATTGGTATTGTCACCGTAGCCTTTAACGGTTGCTTCAATTTCAGCCGCTTTCGTTTCGTCCACTATCTCAGCAAGAGCAAGCAGCGAAGAAACCGCTCTTCCGCCGAGTCTCTCTGCATCGGTAAGGTAAGAACTTACTGTTCCGGCAAAAGCTCTTCCGTTGTAGAGGGACGGAACTATAGAATTCATTCCCCACTTATAGAGGAAATCAGCAACCGGAACCTCCGCCGCAAAATCCGATTTTGTTCCGGAAACCGCATAGGCTATCTCTACCATGTCGGAAAAAGCTATCACTCCGTAGGAACCGGATGACGCTATTTCGGTGTCGGCAATAAAGGATCCGTCGGCATAAAGTCCTGAGCCGGATGTAACTTCGTTCAGCACAGATGCTGCGTATGTTGCAATAGTGCTTGTTATCTTTTCTTCATCTCCCAGAAGCACCGAATATCCGAGCACAATATAGGACGTTCTGGCAAGGTCAACGCCCTTTCCTGTAGGTACAGGGAACTTCGAGGCAACTACCGAAACATAGTCTTCAATCTTGCTGTTGCTGAGTTTGTTCTTTTCATCAAGTATGAGGAGAGTTCTGACAAGATACTCGGCCTGATCATAACGTTCTGTCGTTGAGAGATTTCCGTCTCCGCTTGCCTTCTGTGCCTCACCGTAGAGGTTTTCATAGGAATATTCGAGAACCTTCTTTATCATCGACATCACTTTGCCGCTGTGATAATATTCGGATTCTTTTGTTGCCCATGCCATCGCAAGCTTGTAGCAGTTTTCATAAAATCTGCCTACATAAGTCGAGCCCGGCTCAAGATATGTGGGAAGCCACAATCCTTCTTTAGAGTAATAAAGAACCAGCTCTGCGACCTCAGAATCAAGCTGGGTGACATAATCCTTTGTCACCTGGTTCTTGTCGTTGAGCTTTCCGTCTCCGACCATCATATCGACCAGACCTTCTCTTATATCGCTGCTGCCGCCTCCACATCCGAACATCCAGAGTGGCATCATCGTTACAACCAGAAGTATCGCGATAAATCTTGTTAAGCGATTGATTTTCATGTTGTATTCGCTCTCCTTTTTAATTTGGTAAAACCGACATTGTGTACAATCTGTGAACCGGAATTCATTCCGTCATTTCGTACACTTCGCCGCCACTTACAAGTGATTATATTATATCCAATCCGAAAATGGTTGAACAGATTGTTAACAATTGTCCTCAATAAGCTCCTTTTTAAAATTCGTCATTTTGCCATTGTGGAGTACGCACAAATCTTATCAAAAAATTTTGTGCATATTCACAATTTGAGCATTTTAAACAAACCATATAAGTTTCACAAAACTTTTTTTCGCAAGTTTAATAATTATGTTACAATTTGCCGATTGCTTTTTCTTCAAACGTATGCTATAATACTTTCAAGTAAAAACCGCACAGAAAGGTGGATATTATTTTGAAAAGAGCGATATCTCTCATTTTGCTGTTAGCCACTCTCTTCGGTTGTTGCGCGGGGCTTTTCTCGTGCTTTCCGGAAGACGATCCGGGCACAGGCGGCGTAACACTTGAAAACAAGGAAAAACTTATCCTTGACCTCAGTGACTCCGCAAATATCACGGCTAACAAGCTGACTCCCTCAACTTCTCAGACCATAGGCGAACAGACACAGACCGCCGAATGGACGTTGAAAGGCGGAGCTGACCGTTCCGGAAATAAAGTAACACTCAACCTCACGGAAACCAATCTGTCAGAGTACAAAGAAGTGACTTTCTGGATGAACAACACTTCCGACGAAGACATTACTTTTACGTTTTCTTTTGTAACAGCTGACGGAAAGACACACAAAGCCGAAGCTTCCTTTACGGATCCGCACGACCCGAAAGCTGTTACGACAGTTAATTCGGTTGTAGCGCATCCCGGATGGCATCAGTACAAATTCGTTTTCAGCGAAACAAATACTCTTTCCGACAAATCCTACAACTACGACAAAGATACCGGTACATCAACCGTTCTGCTTGATAAGTCGAATGTTACTTCGATAATCATTGACGCTTCAAACACCGCTATCAAAACTTCTGTCGCTAAATTCTACATAGGTTCTGTATACGCCAATTCCCAGAAAACCGGAACAATTCTCGGCTATGCGTACACGAATATTGCACACGCTGTATGTTTCTATGAAGACAGCAATGCTTACCTTTACAATCAAAACCGCTATATTCTCGACAAGAGCGAAAAAGTCGGAGTTACAGCCGACGGAGACACGACTTTCGTTCCGATAGCAATTCTGGCTCAGCACAGAGGCGCTTCCGAAATCAATGCAACAAAGGAAAAGGTTACATTTAAATATAACGGAAAATCCTTTGAATACAATATCGGCGATACCGTCGAGTACGTCGGATCTGACAGAGGATTCAATCCCGGCGCAGCACTTTCCTCCAAACTGATAAACGTCGGCGAATATCTCGCTGTACCGATGGAGGTTGCAGCTGAGGCACTCGGCTATGAGCTCTTCTACGATCAGATGGGACTTGCAATATTCTCAGACACTCCGGATCTTTATGTTACTTCTACTGACCCGAACTATAAGGACGGAGAAAAACACCTCAACAAGATCTACAACCTGATAGAGATAATTGCTTTCAAAAATTACACCGGCGCTGAAATAATTGAGGACATGAATGCCCTTCACGGTGAAGAAACTCATACAAAACTGATAATGACCCAGGATCACTTTGACAAGATGAAGGAACTCATCGAGACCGACCCGGTTTATGCGTCCTGGTTCAGCAGATACGAATCGGCTTATGCCGAGGGCACTGGCAATTACAACAGCAAAAACCCGTACTTCGAACTTTCAGACGGATACAGACTTCTCCAGATGTCGCGTGATGTAATGAACGAGCTTATAAACTATTCGTTCCTTTACAAAATGACTGACAACGAGGCTTATGCAAAAAAAGTAGAGCGCGTTATGTCTGCAACCACGAGATTCGTCGATAACGAACTTACAAAGTGCAGAAGCTGGCATCCGGAGCACTTCCTTGACACCGGTGAGCTTATGTTCGGTTATGCAATTGCCTACGACTGGTGCTATGATTACCTTGCAAAAGACAGCAAAACCCTGAAAACAATTGAAGAAGGCATCTGGGAACTCGGTTACGGTGCCGCTATGGGATTCGGTCAGCTCTTCGAGTGGTGGGCAGATACCGAAAATCTCAATAAATACAACCAGCAGCAGACAGAAAAGGGAGAGGAGACCTGGAACAGATATACTGCAGGTAATGCTTCGTTCCCGTACAGAACTACACCTAACGGTAAATTCTCTTCTGTATTCAACTTTAACACATATAACTGGACCAACAACTGGAACGCAGTATGTAACGGCGGTATAGCCACAATGGCTCTTGCTTTTGCAAACGTAAGCCCGGAGTTCAGAGCAGCATCCGAATATCTGCTTGACTGCGTAATGTTCTCTTTCCCGGCTGGTCTCTTTGAAGGTTACGCACCTGACGGAGGATATCCGGAAGGTCCCGGTTACTGGTCTTACGGTACAACCTATTCGGTAAACTTCATTGCTTCCATCACTTCTGCTACAGGCTCCGATCAGGGCTTCGTAAACGCTCCCGGATTTAAAGAATCCTACTACTTCATCAGCGGAGTCGGTTCCACTTCACTCGGAACCTGGAACTATCATGACGCCGGCGTAGGATTACCTGACACACAGCTGTATTTCTGGCTTGCAGATTTCTCAGGTGACAAATCAATCGGTGGTCTCAGATTCAATCAGATCACTTCCGGAAAATCCCGTCCGAGTGTCTGGGATATGATGTGGTACGGACCTGACAACTACACAACTGATATAGCTTTGCAGCTTGACTTCTGCTACTACGGAATTGATACCGTTACATTCCGTTCAGACTGGACTGACAGTGCTCTGTTCTGCGGTCTCCACGGAGGTGCAAACGCCGCTTCTCACGGACAGCTCGATATTGGTAACTTCATAATTGAATACGGTGGAACAAGGTTCTTCAACGACCTGGGTGGTGACGAATACAACCTCGCAGGATACAGCGATAACGGAAGCGTTACTTACTTTAGTAATCCTTACCGTTACTGGTATTACCGTAACAGAGCTGAAGGTCAGAACACACTTGTAATCAATCCCACCTACTGTAATACTGCCAACAGAAAAGCCGGTGATGATGCTCAGCAGAAAAACTATGACCAGAAATACTCGGCAGTTTCCGATGTCCTGAGATTTGAAAGCGGAAATACTTCGGCTCTGGCAGTAGTAGATATGGGATGTGCTTATTACGAAGCAAATTCCACAAAAACCAGTGCGGGTGAGAACATACGCGGAATGTATGTAACTGACAACCGCTCAACAGTTGTTATTCAGGACGAGATGACACTTACAAGTCCGTCAAAAGTAATGTGGATGGGACATGTCGTTCAAAACGGAAAAGTTACAGTTTCCGAAGATAAGAAATCTGCACTCATAGAATATGAAGGAAAAACACTTCTTTGTGAAATAGTCGTTCCGGAAGGATATACAGCCGACTTCAAGTTTGAGGTACGTTCAGCTGACTACCTGCCCGAAACCGGACTTATAATGACTCCCGGTGAGTATAAGCGTGACGGTATGCAGAAGCTTGTTGCGGTAGCGGAAAACGTAACTGAAATCAAGCTTGCAGTAGTCTGCAGACTTCTTTCCGACGGTCCTCACTCCTACACCTGGACAGATATCAAGGACTGGCAGGTTGACAGATAATCATCAGTCTGTTTGAAATTGATTTTCAGGTAACAAACAAATAAAAATAATGAGCCATCCTGTTTGATGCTCCGTGATAAACAAACATCAGCTAAAAATACCTTAAACGTTTATTTTTGAGTTTTTTTGCAGCAAGTTATCGGTTTTTCCGACCGGAAATTTCAAAAATCAGGTAAAACTGCCTCATAATAAAAATTATGCCGTATATGAGCATATCAAGTAATTCCCCCAACTCCCCGTAAATACAAAAAATTCCGACACAAACCGTTTCAGCGTCACACGTTTATGACACTGTTAATTTGCGTCGGAATTTTTATTTTCTGTTTGCTTACGAAATTCAAGGAGCATAAATTAATATAATTCAACCGAAAAGAATATCCCGTCAGTTATTTTGTTTACCAAGGCATAACCGTAACCGCCTTTTGCTCCGGTTATCATTACGTTCTTTTTTCTCATTTTCTATCCCTTTCATTTGTTTTTAAAAATCAAATTTAATACATGGACTTTTGTCAGCACTTCCGCATTCTGCCGGCATAATTTCGGGCGACTTTTAAACACTTTAATGTTAATTCATTGCACCCGTAAGTCGGATTTTCATCCGCACACTTGTAAATATCAGTGTAATTACCACAGGTTCAGACATTTCCGGTTTGTTTCGTTTTTGCTAAAAGTGCCGCACCTATAAGACCTGCGTCGCCCCCGAGCTTTGCCGTAACTATTTCCGGCGTTACCCCGGGCAGAAAATATTTCCGTGCGTAAAAGCATATTTTCTCAAAATATTCCGGCTGGCAAATTGCCATAGGTCCACCGAGCACAAAGACGTGTGGATCGACAGTACAGCTGATATTCGCCAAAGCCATCCCCAAAAGTTCCGCAGAGCTTTCAAGTACTTTTTTTGACAGTTTGTCACCTTTTTCTGCAGATAAAAATATATCTTTTGCGGTTTTGTTTTCGCCGAAAATATTAACGGAATTTTTTTCAAGTTCTCTTCCGCCGGCAATTTTCAGCCTGAAGTTACCGTCAGCTATTTCTCTGCTTTCAGGAATAACGATATTGAAAAGCTCACCCGCAACACCGAATGCGCCTCTCACGAGATTTTTGTTGTAAACAAAAGCTCCTCCGATTCCGGTTGAAACGGTAACGTAATAGACCGAGTTAAAATCTTTGCCGGCTCCGAGAACAGCTTCTGCATACCCCGCCGCATTTGCGTCGTTCTGAACGGTTACATTGCACCCATATTTTTCTTCAAACCGCTTTTTTATCTGAAAGCCGTGCCATTCCGGCAGACTGGGTGGTGTCAGCATTATTCCGTTTTTTATGTCAAGAGGTCCGGGACACCCGATTCCGACAGATGAAATTTTTTCTTTCTTGATATCCGCCTTTTTCAGCAGCCGGTCAAGAAGTGTATCGGGAGTTTCTTTTAAGTCGCACGGTATTTCGGTGCGCTTGATTATCCTTATATTTTTGTCGATAAGCGCTGCTTTTATGTTGGTTCCCCCGATATCAAGTGCAAGTATCATTTTTTCAGTCATCACCTAACCCGCAACTGAGCATTGTTGCATTTTGTCCGCAAAGTCCGGCAAAATCACTTTCAAATTGTTTTACCGCCTCGTTTACGCTTTGATTTTTCAGCAGAGCATTAAGTACTTCCGGAGATACTGTCGCCGCATCGGTTCCGGCTACGCAAAGACGCTGAAGCTGTCCGACATTCTTGAAACTTGCCGCAAGTACTTTTGTTTTTCCGCCAAGACCCGCAAGCACCGACGTTATTTCCTTTACTGTTTCCACCCCGTCACCGCCCAGGTTGTCTATGCGGTTAACATAAGGAGCTACATACAATGCACCGCATCTTGCCGCTATGTAAGCCTGCATGGTTGTATAAACTGCTGTTGCGGTTATGTTGAATCCTTTTGCGGAAAGTACCTTGATTGCTGCTACGCCTTTTTCCGTCGCCGGTATTTTGACAAACGTTTTGTCGCCCAGAATCTGACAAATACGCTCTGCTTCCTTTTCAATTTCATCCGTCTCTTCCGAAATCACCTGTACATGAAGTTCGCTGTCTTTTCCTATAATTTCTCTTATTTCCTTTAAAACCTCGTAAGGTTTTCTTCCTTCTGCGGCAAGAATCGACGGATTTGTGGTAACTCCGTCAGCACAGTAAAGTCCGAAAAGCTTTCTTATTTCCTTGGTTTTTGCGCTGTCTATCAGTAGTTTCATATTAACTCCCTTCAAACATAAATTTGATTTTACGATTAATTATACTAAAGAATTATGTTTTTTCTCGTGCCACTGTAATTGATTTTTGCTTTATCAGTCCGAAAAAACCTTTGAAAGTCCGCTTTCCTTGGTAAGAGCAACAAATTCTCCAATTTCTTTTTTACCGTACTTTGCAATATTTTCTTCAAAGCAATACTTTATACCCAGCAGTTGGTACTTTGACGATGCAAGCGGATTATAATTCAAAAGCTCGTATTTTATTTCAGGGTTACAGCTGTAAAGAAACTCCGAAATTCCTTTAAGATTTTCTTTGGTTGCGGTTATTCCGGGAATAAGCGGGGTTCTTACCGTAATCCGGTTTTTGAGCTCACCCGTAATCAGAGTTTTAATGTTATTTTTTATTATTTCATTTGATTTTCCCGTGAATTTAAGATGATCATCAGCACTGAAAAACTTCATATCGATATAAATCTGCTCGCATTTTTTCAGAACTCTGAAACATTTTTCATACGGCGCATAAAACGAAGTCTCAATTGCTCTGTTTATGTCTTTTTTCCCGAGGATATCCATAATTCTTTCGCAAAATTCCGACTGCCTCAGAGGCTCTCCTCCCGACAGTGTCACTCCTCCGCCTTTTATGAAAAAAACTTCATCCTTTACAAGCTCTCCCGCAAGTTCTGAAGCTGCGACTTTCCTGCCTACGGTCACTATGGCTTTGCTGCAACAGTTATCTGTGATTTTTTGCCGGTTTTCCTTTGCCTCGTTAGACAGGGGCTTGAATGTGGGGGCTTCAAAGAGGAAATTCGGGAGCCGGGTGAAGCTGAACGCCTTTTCCGGCTGATGGATATAAATGGTATTTGTCATAGTGCGTTTTGTGGACGGTTAGAAGCCCGTTTTCCGGGGCGGGCGATACTTTATACCACC
>CALXUV010000052.1 GCA_944391815.1 uncultured Clostridia bacterium
GAATTTGTCACAGTATATTAAGTAGGTGATTTTCGCGGTCAGGGTACACCCGTTCCCATCCCGAACACGGTAGTTAAGCTGTCTCGCGCCGACGATACTCGGAGGAAAACCTCCCGGTAAAATAGGTCTTTGCCTACATCTCTTAAAAAAACCATCCCTCAATAACTTGGGATGGTTTTTTTGTTGGAAAAATTACAAGACGTATTTAGTCAACAAACTACATCTAATCCACGGTAGCTTCTTTTATACCTGCTATTTCTCGCTGAAGCAGCACCGCAGTTTTTTGTGTTATTATTTGAGCCGTGAGTATTTCTCAAGAAACGGATTAATTTAAACCAGGATTAGTTTTACTCACATTTCCATTCTGCATTTTTATATGTTAACTTCAAGTATTTTGCAGCAGTTGACATATTTACCAAATCTGAACTTGAAATATTCTCTTCACCTGCTTTCCAGCCGAATTTATTTTCAAAAGTTACACTTTCAAGCGAAGAGCAACCTTCAAATGCAGAAATTCCTATACTTTTCAAATTGCGTGACATTAAAACATTATTTAAAGAAGAGCAATTGTAAAATGCAAAATTTTGAATTATAGTCAGCGGGTTGTTTTTATGAAAATTGATATTTTCAAGTGAAACACAATTAAAGAAAGCATATGCATCAATTCTAAGGAGTTGACTGTTTTCACCCAAGTTTACGTTTACAAGCGAAGTGCAATCCTTAAAAATATATTCACCTATCATGGTTACACCGTCCGGTATTGAAATGCTTTTCAGCGATACGCAACCTTCGAATGTTGACCTCCCAATTTCTCTTAACGCATCAGATAAAGTTACGTTTGTAAGCGTAGTACAATCTTTAAAAGTTTTACCACCGATAGTCGTGACGCTGTCCGGTATAGAGATACTTTTCAGTGATACACACCCTTCAAACATACCATCACCGAGATTTTTTAAGCTTTCAGACAATTTGACATCAGAAAGTGAAGTACAGTTTTTGAATTCAGAACCGCCGCTTTTTGTCACGCTTTCAGGAATGGAAATGCTTCTTAAAGATGTACAGTCTTGGAACATACGGTGTGCTAAGAATTTAAGCTGACCGTTTTCGCTGAAATATACAGTTTCAAGAGAAGAGCAGCCTTCAAATGCTGAATCTCCGATTGATGTTACGCTGGAGGAAATTGTTACGCTTGTGATGGAAGTACAATCTTCGAACGCATAACTGTTTATTTTGTTTACATTACCTGGTATATTTACGTTTTTCAGCGAAGAGCAAGTGTAGAATGCTTCGGATCCAATACTTGTAAGCTGACTGTTTTCGCCAAATTTTATACTTTCCAATGAAGTACATGAAGCGAATGCTCCGTCTCCTATTGAGATAACACTGTCCGGAAGAGTCAAGTTTGTGAGAGAAATGCAATTGTAAAATGCATCCTTTTCTATACTCGTTATGCCGTTCGGTATATATATTCCCTCAAGTGAGATGCAATTATAAAACGCATGAATGCCAATGCTTTTCACAGGCAAGTTGTTGAAGGTTTCAGGTATGACGATTGTACTGTCAGTGCATGTCCCTTTATTTGTAAGAATATAATAAGTTCCGTCGTCAGACAAATTAAAGTTCAGACCTATACTGGGCTTCAGTTTTCCGCAGACGGAACACACACCTTCTACATAATTATGAGCTGCAAAAATTGTAATATCAGTAACCTCATTTTTCCCTTTGGAATCCGAAAAATATTTTCCACACTCAGCGCATGACCAGTATTCGATGTTTCCGTTTTCTGTGCAGGTGGCGTCTTTTTTATCTGTTTTAACTAATGGGTGGGGATGTTTTTCACAGGAGTTAAGAGCAAACAAAGTTGTAAAAACAGTTAAAATCAGGAAAATAGTATATATCAGCTTCAATGTATTTTTCTGCATAGTATACCTCCTAAATTTTTTTATTTGCTTGAATACAGTAGTATTTGATCCTTAATCCGGAATTATTTGCCAAAGCCGTTAAGTTTGTTATTATTTCCAATAATATTATGCCACTTAATCAGAAATTTGTCAATATTGTGAATTATTTCATTTATTTTCGCCTTTGTTATTGTCGACTAAGATAACACTTGATCATTATATTAACATTTTCTTTCATTTAATATTTTCTTAATACAACAGAAAATATCATAAGTTAAAATTAATTCAAATTATAAAGATACTGGGGATATTGTGTATGACTTCCAAAGAAAAAGTTTTGAGTTCTCTTAATCACAAAAATACCGGATCTGTTCCGGTTGATTTTGATGCAAGTAACGTAAGCGGAATGCATTGTAGTTGTATTGCTGCTCTTCGGGATTATTACGGTCTTGAAAAAAGACCGGTTAAAGTCCGTGAGCCCTATCAGATGCTTGGACTTATAGAAGATGATCTTAAAGAATGCATCGGAATTGATACCATAGGTGTTGATTCAAGATTTAATTTACTGGGAGTTGACTGCGAAGGCTGGAAGGAGTGGAGGACACCGCAAGGGCAGGATGTGCTCATACCGAAGAATCTGAATTTGTATGAAACCGAAACCGATGTGTATGCATATCCGAAAGGTAATATAAACGTCTCACCGTCAGCTAAAATGCCAAAAAGCAGTTATTTTTTTGATGCGATAATAAGGCAACCTGAATTTGATGAGGATGAACTCAACCCCGAAGACAATCTCGAAGAGTTCACTCTTTATACCGACGATGACGTAGAATATTATCGCAAAAAAGTTACTGAAGCTTACAAAAGCGGAAAAGCGGTAGTAGCCTCTTTCGGCGGAACAGCTCTCGGAGACATCGCCTGTGTACCGGGTACTTTTCTTGAAAATCCGAAAGGGATACGAGATATAGAAGAATGGTATATGTCAACAGTCATCCGCACCGATTATCTGCATCAGATTTTCGAAAAGCAGACGGATATAGCTCTCAAAAATCTTGAAAGAATAAACAGTGAAATCGGTAAAATGGTTGATGTTGCGTATATTTGCGGTACGGATTTCGGAACTCAGATCTCTACATTCTGTTCAAAAGATACTTTTAAAGATCTGTATATGCCTTACTATAAAAAAATCAACTCGTGGATACATGCAAATACAAATTGGAAAACGTTCAAACACAGCTGCGGAGCAATATACGATTTTATTCCGTTGCTTATAGAAAGCGGTTTCGATATTATAAATCCGGTTCAGTGTTCCGCACAGGGGATGGACGCCCGCAAACTGAAAGATAATTTCGGTGACAGCATAGTCTTCTGGGGCGGAGGTATAGATACACAAAAGATTTTGCCTTTCGGTACGAAAGAACAGGTAAGAGATCAGGTGCTGAGTCGCTGTGAGATATTTTCTAAAAACGGAGGCTACATATTCAATTCGATACACAACGTACAGGCTAAAACTCCGGTTGAAAATATAGTTGCAATGATAGATGCAGTAAAAGAATTCAACAAGTAAAATCTGATGGTCGGAAAACTGTTTAATATATCTGTTAAGTGCCGGCAAAACTACCTATATGCATTAATCAGATGAAAACGTAATATCAAATACTGAAATCCTTATTTTTAAGAAAAGAAGCAAACCGCTATATCAGCGGTTTGCTTCTTTTAAATCAGTGGAATTTATTGTTTTGCAATCAACGGTATGTTTTGTACGAGAAACAACGGTATGTTTTGTACGAGAAATTATTGTTGACATTTGACGATTTATATGTTAAAATCAGTAATAGGTGTATAGTTTAGTACAATCGAAAGGATAGCTTGATCTTAATGAATAAAGTAAAAATTGTTGCAGACAGTACATGTGATTTATCTGAGGATCTCATTAAAGCTCATGACATTACCGTAATTCCGCTTTGTATAGTAATGCATGAAAAAAGTTACTACGATGGCATTGAAATAACCCCGGATGAAATTTACAGCTGGGCAGATGCAAATCGCAGCACCCCGAAAACTGCGGCGGCATCGTTTGATAAGACTATAGAAATACTTAAACCCTACTTTGATGAAGGTCGTGAAATTATTTTTATCGGTATATCATCAAAGATGAGTACTACGTGCAATGTTATAAGACTTGTAGCTGAACAGAATAATTATGACAAACTCTATGTTATTGATTCACTGAATCTTTCGACTGGAATAGGATTACAGGTGCTTAGGGCAGCCGAACTAAGTGAAGAAGGACTGAATGCTTCCGAAATAGTAAAAAGAATAGAGGGAGCAAGAGATAAAGTCCAGGCGAGCTTTGTGGTCGACACACTTACATATCTTTCGAGAGGCGGCAGGTGTACTGCGGTTACGGCACTTATGGCCAACGCATTCAAGATACATCCCATGATAGCCGTAAAAGACGGTGCAATGGGCGTTTCGAGAAAATACCGCGGAAAACCTCCGGTTGCCATTACCAATTATGTAAGCGAGCTGATTCCCCAGCTTAAAAACGCTGATAAAAAAAGAGTATTTATCACGCATTCCGGGTGCGATAAAAGCATAATTGAAGCCGTTTATGACATGATAAGAGAGTTGAATTTGTTCGAGGAAATTCTGGTAACGAGAGCAGGAGGGGTAATTTCAAGTCATTGCGGACCGGGTACACTCGGCGTTCTGTTTTACTCGGAAAATTAAAGACAGACAACGAAATATATAAAATTACAATCAGTTATAGGTAGAATAAAATAGAGCTCTTAAATTTAATACGTTAAATCAAAATAACCGGCATTAAATAAGTTTTGCGGTAGGAGAGAGAAATGCGTAGACCAATGCTTCGGGCTCTTAAGGACAGTTTTTAAGAATTAAGAATTACGAGCATTGCGAAGGCGAAGAAAAATACGAGAACATTTCGGTGTTTCTCGTATTTTTCTTTTTTACACATTTGCAGATTTTCCGTCTTTATAGTACACTTAAAGCACCAAAGGAAAGGAAGGTGCAATAAGATGAAAAAGTACATTGAACAGAACGGAATTACCTACGAACTCAGAGGTGAGCAATACTATCCCTTGCTTGAACTCCCCGAACAAAAGGAAATCGGCAAGTACGGAAGATTGCACCTCGAATATCTCAAAAAGCATCGCAAAGGGCATTATACTAATCTTCTCTCGGAAGGTACGCTCAATCAGCGACTCTATGAGATCGACGTTGAAGCAAAAACAATGGTCGAAATCATCATCACCCGCCTTGCTACCGAAAGAGGCATTGACGAGAATTTGAAAGCTCGCGATATGTTCAGTTGGGTTGCTGAGATGAACAACATCAAGGCAAGCGCGGAAGAAATCGTTTTGCGGGAGGTGATATTCGTATGAGTGTGATAAAAGAGCTATGGCACGGCAACGTATGTCCACAATCTGATAGTCGCAACAACTCTCCCGAAATGAAGCAGCTTATGGAATATATGGCTCGGCATCACGATGACTTACTCAAAACAATGACAGACGAACAAAAAGAGATCTTTGAGAAATTTGACGATTGTTGGAGTGAGTATTCGAGCTATGCAGAAGAAGCCATCTTCGAATACGCCTTCCGCCTTGGAGCGAGGTTAGTAATGGAGGTGCAAAAGGACAGCGAGGAATAGCAAATCATTATAGATTACAGCCTTCGTTCCGAAAGGGGCGAGGGCTATTTTAATGTCAAGAACAAAAAAGTTATCGGCAAACATTAAAAACATATTGACAAACATAAATTTTCGTGCTATAATATTCAATGTTAAGCCAAAACACATTTTTTATTTGGAGGATCAAAGCAATGAAAAAACTTAACACGCTTGGTAAGGTCATTACAAAAATATTAGAGGTGTTCCATTGGGTTGGAGTAGCTCTTATGATTGCCGCTGTCATTTGTTCTGTTGCAGCACCGAACTTAGTTGGATACTTTGTCGGCTTCGACGCAAAGGAATGTTGTGGCGCAAATCTCGAAGTTTACGGATTTGAAGTCAATGCTCCCGTTGTTGATGGTAAGATTGATACCGCCACTTTTGTCATTTTCGGTATCGGTTCAGTAATTATCCTTGCATTGATGGCTATGGTATTCCGCAACTTAAATAAGATTTTCAAAAAATCCGAAAATACTACTCCGTTCCAAAAGGATAACGTTCGCTTGGTCAGGGAAATCGGTATTTTTGCGATTGCAATTCCTGTAATCGGGCTGTTCGTGAGCTTTATAGCACGTTTGGTAATAGGTTCAGAAGTTACGGAAATCAGCATTGATATGAGCGGAATTTTTATGGGCATTATAGTGCTTTGCCTTACACAGTTCTTTGCTCACGGTGTAGAGCTTGAAAACGACGTTGACGGACTTCTTTAAGAGGTGACGGAATGGGAAAGATAATACTTCGACTTGATAGAATGATGGTAGAGCGAAAGATCTCTTTGAACGAGCTTGCCGAGCGCGTAGGAATCTCCAACGTTAATCTCTCAAAGATCAAAAATAACAAGGTCACGGCTATCCGCTTTTCCACCCTTGCGGCAATCTGTGAGGTGCTTGATTGCGAAGCCGGAGATATTCTTGAATATCAGAAAGATGAATAGCCTACCATGTATGCCCTCGTTCCACAACGGAGCAAGGGTAGTTTTTATAAAATCAACAGGTACAAATCCGTCAAAATCAACAGGTACAAATCCGTCAAAATGCCTTGATTTATTCATAAAAAAGTGATATAATAATAACGCTAAACCAACTTAATATGTTAAAAAACGAGCTTATTTGTTTCCAAGGGGGTACTATGCCCTTTTTTCGGCTTTCTACATAATGGATTTGATAAAAATGCAAATTCCACTTGTAGAAAGCAGATTAGCTCTGTCGTATTCAAGTTGGTTTAGCGACTCGGAGTTTGCGTTTTTGTGCGTGGCTTCGGTCACGCACTTTTTATATTTTTGAGGAAAAAGCAATGAAAAAAGTAAGTAGTATTTTATGGGGCTTGGTATTAGTGGCGGCAGGAGTGATCTTTGCGCTCAATGCCTTTAACATAACAGATATTGATGTGTTCTTTGATGGATGGTGGACACTATTTATCATCATACCGTGTGCGATAGGCTTATTTACAGAGCGTGAAAAAATCGGAAATATAATCGGCATAGTCGTCGGAGTATTTTTGCTCTTATGTTGTCAAGATATTTTGAATTTCTCTATGCTATGGAAACTGCTCATCCCTGCCATTATTGTTGTTATCGGTTTGAAGATGGTGCTTACGGGATTGTTCGGTAACAAAGCAAATGAAATAATGAAAAAACTGAAGTCGGAAGGAAAAGAACCGAAGGCGGGATGTGCTACCTTCTCAAGCTGTAATCTGAATTATGACGGAGAGGTTTTTGAGGGCGCAGAGCTTTCCGCAACCTTTGGCGGCGTAAAATGCGATTTAAGGAATGCTATAATCGAAAAAGATTGTGCTATTCAAGCATCTGCTATCTTCGGTGGAATTGATATTTTAGTTCCAACTAATGTGAATGTCAAAGTGAATTCCAATAGCATCTTTGGTGGCGTTTCTAACAAAACGGCAATAAACGCAAACGCTCCAACAATTTACATAAGCGGTACTTGTATGTTTGGAGGCGTGGAGATCAAATGACAACATTTCAGAAAGTAATCAAATATCTTGCAATAGCGTTTGCAATATTTCTTATCGTTACAATTATCGGTGGGATACTTAGTGCAATAGGATTGTTTGGCGGTTTCTTTACGGGTGATGCTGTTACCGAAGATATGCAGACATATTCCGTAAATACAGGAATCCGTAATCTTGATATCGAAATCAACGCTGCTGATCTTTACATTAAAGAAGGAGAGGCATTTTCGGTAGAAAGCAATTTAAAGAATCTCAAAGTAGATGATAAGGACGGATGCCTTACAATAAAAGATTTGACAAAAAACAAACTCTTTGGCGGGGGCTCATACGAAAATGCCGTACTTACAATATACGTTCCCGTTGGGACTCTATTTGAAAATGTTAACATTACTACCGGCGCAGGAAGATTGACGGTTGATAATCTGTCTGCCGAAACGATTGATTTTGAACTCGGTGCGGGAGAAGTATCAATAGGTTCGCTTGTTGCTACAAAATCTGCCGATATTGAGGGTGGTGCAGGTCGTATTACCGTATCAGGCGGCGCACTCAAAAATCTTGATATGGATATGGGTGTAGGAGAACTTAATCTTACCTCGGCATTCAGCGGCGAATGCAAGTTAGATATGGGCGTCGGTGAATCCAATATTACCTTGATTGGAAATAAGGATGACTATAAATTAGACCTTGAAAAAGGTCTTGGAAGTATTACTGTTGACGGAAAGGATGTATCCGATTTCGGCAGTAGTGGAAATGGAACAAACAAAGTTGACATTAGCGGTGGAATAGGCGCTATCAACGTAAGGTTTGAGGAGGAAAAAAACAGAATGATTTGAAGATTATTTTTATGATCTTGAAAGCGATCCGTTTGAGCAGAACAACCTTGTAAATGATCCTTCTTACAAAGCTGTACGTGCTGAGCTTGCGGAAAGGCTTAAGATGAGAATGAAAGAGGCAGGGGAAGAAATTCCGCAGATTTTGCCGTATGAAATGAAACCACTGGGTATGATAAAAGAAAAGTGAATATAAGTTTTTTTCGGGTGTTAGTTGTACCCTGAAAACTGATCACATAACGAGGCGCAGATTAATTTTATTTTTTGAATGATTTCACATAAAAAACATAAAAAACCAAGGTAAATCCGGATGAAGTGACCTCAAAAGTCAGACACTTTTGCAGGTACATATCAAGAGATCTTACCTTGGTTTTTGTCATTTTTGAAGATAATGTTGGGTCATTATTTTGCTAGCGAAAACGATTTTAGTATTCTTTGCTTTTAACGAGTTTTACTAAAAGGTTTTTGGTAATCGTTTAAGTGATTTACCTAAGAAAAGCAGGCGGATTTTTGTTTTCACAAGCTTTGAAATCCGTGCATAAAAAGCTGCGGAGAGTATTTTCGTTGCAACCCGTAAACTCAGAAATGGCAAATTCCATCAGGTAACGGTAGGCATCAGGTTGGGAAATTTTACGCAAAGGCCTGCTGTCTCTTTTTTCGATATAGCCGGTCAAAGCTTCCCAAAACGAAAACGGTGATTCTGAAAAGGGCAGCAAATACCAAAGAGTGTGAGCAAAATTACCGCTTTCATCGTACCTCTCCAAAGTATCTGCAATGCGGTGCAGACGGTTGAGCTCCGGATAAGAGATCCAGCTATTTCCGAGAACGGTATAAGGTGCTTTTTTCTCAAAAATATATCCGTACTTTCCGGAATTCTGACGCAGGGTTGTTCCGTGCAGAAGTTTAAGAAATCCGAGCTGAAGCTTATCACAGCACCCGTAACAGTCGTTAAAAGATTTTCCGAATCTTTCGTAGCTTTCATAAGGAAGACCGGCGATAAGGTCAAGATGAACATGAATATTACCGAAATCGTGAATTCTTCTGACTGCAGAAATAACCTTTTCCGGATCGATGTGACGTGCAACTGCGGAAAGGGTCTCGGTAAATGTACTTTGAAGTCCTACCTCAAGCTGGATTTTTCCTTTCGGGAATTTCGAAAGAACAGAAAAACTGTCTTCATTAAGAAGCGAAGCACAAATTTCAAAGTGATAATGTTTCGTAAATTTTTCGTCGAGCAGCCCCTGCCATATTTCGTTTGCCCGTTTGGCATCGGCGTTAAAGGTTCGGTCAACAAACTTTATTATTTTACAGTTTGCATGGAGCTTTTCGAATTCCTCAAGATCAGCGAGGGTTTTAGCGGCGCTTTTAAACCTGACTCCTTTTGATGCGGACGAAAGACAGTATGAGCAGTTAAACGGACAACCCCGCGATGACTCATAGTACAGTATGCCACCCGTCTCCTCGCCGTCACAGTAATGAATTCCGGTGTCAGCAAAGTCTGAATAACCGGTATTATCTACGACTATTCGCTGAAAAGGTTTACCTTCACGTATTTTTTCACAAAGAGCCGGCAGGGCATTTTCACCCTCACCGCAAACAATTGCAGATATAAAAGGTAATGACGAGAAGCGTTCCGTATCGAACGAAACTTCAGGACCGCCCAAAATTATTTTTGCGTTCGGACGGATACTGTGTAGATTTGAGGCAACCTCAAGCATAATATCAATATTCCAAATGTAGCAGGAAAAACCGTATATATCGGCGTTAGAAACCCACAACTTTTCCAGCATATATTCGGTTGGATCGCGCAGTGTGCATTCAATCAGTTCTACGCAAAGCCCGACTTTTTCAAGTGGATTTCTCAGACACCGTATAGCGAGGTTGCTGTGTGACCATGAACCGTTGACGGCAAAAAGACAAACTTTCATAATTTTGTACTTTTCTTATTTCTTGTTTCTTATATTAAATAATTTTTTCTTATGTTATGCGGTTAACGCAGAGGAATTGAGTTTTCTGCTTCTGTCAAGGATAATTGTAGTATTTTCGGCAATGTTCTCATATCCCGATAAGATTATATCATAACCGGATTAAAATGTAAAGTTTTTTCATCAGATCAACAAATAAATCAGTTATTATTTTCAAAAAAATCGCTTATTTTACAATTCAGTGCGGTAGCAATATCAGGCAGAAAAGTTATGTCAGGAAAACATTCTTCACGTTCCCACTTTGATATAGCTTGTGCTGAAACACCAAGCATTTTTCCGAATTCGCGCTGAGAGAGATTATTTTTCATGCGATAATTTTTAATTTTTTCAGCTATTGTTATCTTTTTCATTTTCAGTTAACCAATAGTTTTCTTTTTCTCTGCTCATCATGCCAAATCCTATCATTTCCCTTCGGATTGTGCAGTGATCTTCATGATATTGATGAATTATCGAATTTACTTCATTTTCGCTGTATATTTTTCCGTGCTCAAACTGTTTGGCAATTTCTCTTAATACAATTTCGCGTTTTTTTTGCTGGGTTGGAATTTGCGTCAGTTTGCCGTATTTGAAAAAATGCGACAATACCTCTTTTTCGTATTTTTCATCATTTCCCGGTACATTAGTGTTTTTCCTGATGAATTCATAAAGTGGTTTTTCGAAAATCTCTCTATTAAGAGAATAAATGATATAGAATTGCGATCGGGAACATTTCACCAGACCCATGAGTTCCATTTTTTTCAGGTGATAGCAAATAGTTGCAGGAGTCAGTGAAAGTTCGCACGCAAGTTTTTCCACATAAGAATCCTCACGAAATAAAATATTTAAAATATCGAGCCGTGTTTCATCGGAAATTGCTTTCAGTATCTCAAGATTTTCTTTCAAAAAACCACTTCCTTCCGATTTTTCCATGCCTGATCAAGACAAGAAACAGCAATATAAAAACCCTTGATTTTCTCTTTAAGCATTGTTGATTCCCAGTCGTCAGACGACTGAATTTTTGCTTTAAGTTCCAGAATTTCTTGCTCAGAAAAAGCTTTCATAGAATAATAGAGAAAATATTCTTGCTGCTCATCAACAGTAGCAGATTTACATATATTCAAATATTTTTCGTTCTTTTTCAGCATTTCATCGAATGGCATAAGTAAATGGTGACTGTATTCAAGATTAAATAATTTTCCGCACCGATAATTATGCCAAAGTGAGCTTCGTATATTTGATATAGATGCATAACGATATTTGCAGCATTTGTATTCGGCAATTTTAATCTTTTTTTCTGTCGGAGAATTATCGAGCGCATCTGTTATATCACATATTTTTTTGCATTCATCATCAAGAAATTTTAAAGAATCACTTACAAATTTCGGAATATTCATAAATTCTCCTTTCGAAACATATACGGAAATACCTTGTTTTCTATACGCCACTTTTCCCAGGCTTTGAACATATTTTTAACCGAACCGATTTTTATCTTCAGTTCAAAAATTTTATCGGCGTCACCGAATTTTTCTGCTTCGGATAATTCGGTGCACTGTGATTTAAGCCACTGTTCACGCAAAAATATTTCTGCTTGCAATGCTGCGACAAACTTTAATTTGTCATTTTCGTCGAGTCTGCTGTATTTTTTCAATAGTTCAGGATAATTGTGTATTATGTCATTTATATATTGCTGTCTTGTTTTTATGTAGGTTTCTCTTTTTCCCGTGCAATTTGCGAGCAGCCCGGCATTTCTGCAAAAAACATACATACCGTGTTCAAGTAATACGGCTTTTCTCTCTGTTGTGTTTTCTTTTAAAATTGAATTAAGTTTGGTTTTACAATTGTCGCAAATTTTACAGGTAATGTTTACTAATGATTCATCAATATCTATATATGTCATGTTCTACCTCCTAATACTTTTTTTGGTAGTTTCAGTATACCGTTAAAATTAGCTTTTGTCAATAGTGATTAGATGATTTTCTAATCAATTCAACCGATGGTAGAGAATTGTTGGTATAAATTGTTTTAACAATTATACAAAATTCAGAAAATGTGAACAAAGTGATCGTTAGACAATCAGATACACATATATTAAATTGATGATTATGTTTAAAATTAATTTCCTTAGCTATAAATGTCGGCTTATCTTTACCGTCTGAATACTATATTATAAAACTTTTTTCAACGATACATTTTCGAAAATTTTAAAACATAAAACTAAAGCAGAATCACCTATGAAAAATATTTCAGCTAAAGATAAATGTTGAATAATTGCTGAAAATGTTGCAGTTTATGACAAAAAATACTATTTAATGTGGTAAATAGCTTAGTCTGTTTTGTTACAAATATTTACGAATTCCTTTTTATGACGAGTATTATTTCAATAATATCTGAGGTTTAAAAACGATTAATATATTTAAACACAATTTATTAAATGTAAATCAGATTTTGCAGAAGTTTTGAGAATAGAAAAAAGCCGATTTTACACAATAGGAGTTAAACCGATTTTACACAATAGGAGTTAAATATATTGACAATAAAGGTGATTTATGGTATAATATGCACAGAAGATGTCCTGAAGGTTACCGTATTAACAGCAATTTTCCCAATCGATCTGTAAATTAACAGAGATGAAGGAGATAAGCAAATGAAGGAGAGAGAAACTGTCCCGGTGACACCAAACGGATATATTTCTTGCGGATTATTTAATTTTCCCGCATTTTTTTCTCATGCAATAGACGCACTTCGGTGTAAATATTT
>CALXUV010000053.1 GCA_944391815.1 uncultured Clostridia bacterium
TCCTCTTTTCGTCATACTCATTTTTGCCTCATTTCGTGGCTTTTTTCTTTTGTTTTGCCGAAACGTGCAAAATTGCACAGCAAAAGGCTGAGCCATTCGCTTAATTTTAAGCTTTTGACTCAGCCCCATTCATTTTTCTTTATAATGAATTGCAGATAAAAAAGACATCGGTAAAAATTTTTCAATTAGTCAGGTTTTAAATATAAATGAGTATTGTATATTTACTTTGTGTAATTATATAAGAATTCCCTGTTTTAATTAAAAAGGCATATAGACATAAATACGGTTGATGGCGAAAAAACAGGTAAAAAATAATCAGCCGATTTCATGCAATATTTCATAAAAATCAATATATATTAAACAAATAAAATTATATTAAAATTCGATTTTAGTATTGACAATCTGATATTTTTATGATATAATATTAACCGTTCTGCCGGGGTGTGGCACAGTTTGGTAGTGCGCTTGGTTCGGGACCAAGAGGCCGCAGGTTCAAGTCCTGTCACTCCGACCATCAAGAAAACCTCTTTTGTCTACTGTCGCAAAAGGGGTTTTCTCGTTGTTATTGGCGGCACCGTATGGTGTGATGATTCCGATAAATCAAGATATTCAGAGATATCAACGAATCGGAATATAATAAGCTTTGCTTTTATTCCTGCAATGATATGGAGAACTATATGAAACTCAGAATCGCATTCTTACAGCTTCTTCCAACGGGAAGTTTGAAAGGAAACATGGAAAAGGGAATCAAAGCCTGTCTTCAGGCGAAAGAGGAGGGCGCAGACATTGCTGTTTTTCCGGAAATGTGGAGCTGCGGATATGCTTTTCCACATGAGGAGGCAAGTCTGCGGTCGTGCGCCATTTCCTGTGACAGCTTTTTTGTGAAACAGTTTTCAACGCTGGCTGCAGAGTTGGATATGGCCATAGCCATCACCTTATTGGAACAGCACGAGCCGAAACCGCGAAATACGGTTTGTCTTTTCGACAGGCATGGCAAAATGCTATATCGATATTCCAAAGTCCATATTTGTGATTTCGGAGAAGCAGATGACGAAGGAGTCCTGGATTCCGGAGATGCCTTTTTTGTTGCAGATCTGGACACAAAAGACGGAAACATAAAGGTCGGCTCCATGATCTGCTATGACCGGGAGTTTCCGGAAAGCGCCCGCATTCTGATGTTGAAGGGAGCAGAGCTCCTTTTGGTTCCAAATGCCTGCCCGATGGAACTGAACCGCCTTGCACAGCTTCGCGGCAGAGCCTATGAGAATATGCTGGCTATTGCCACTTGCAATTATCCGTCTCCACATCCGGATTGCAACGGTCATTCAACCCTGTTCGATGGTGTTGTATATCTTCCGGAGCTTTCCGGTTCGAGAGATATGTGTGTGTTTGAAGCTTGTGAGAGCGAAGGCGTGTACATAGCAGAACTGGATGTAGATATGTTACGGGATTATCGCCGTCGTGAAGTATGGGGGAATAAAAACCGTCGTCCCGAACTGTATGGAGAAATATCGGATAAAAACGATATTTAAGAACACAAATATCATATTTCTATGAACTTTTCAACCGATTTGGCTTTTCTTTGCTTCCTCCGACGCAATTTTTGAGGGGCGACCGTTTGTGGTCGCCCCTCAGTGCTTTATGCCGTTTTTGCCTTTTTCTTGAGTTCGGCGATTTCTTTTTTCTTTTGCTCTATCATCTTGGCAAGCTCCGCCAAAGCAAAACAATATAAAAAATCCTTATGAAAACACATAAGGATTTTTGTTTATTTAAGAAAATATCGGCTGCTTCATAATCGAAAATTATCGAAATCGGTATTGAAGTCAGTCGCTGAGCACCGTTACAACATCGTTTTCAATGTAAGCCAATGCGTTTTCAGCTTTTTTACTGAATATGACATTACCGTCGGAATAAGCAGTTACAAGCCCGCTCTGCAAAGCGAGAACAGATTTAACGTGTCCCTTTCTTATACCGATACTTCCGCCCTCGTTGCCGAGAACACCGTCTCTGAGCAACAAATGCACACTGTCACATTCAGTTTTTTCATTATTTCCGTCAGTCGTCAGAAAAAGCAGAGTCAGTCTGTTCGTTCCACCTGTTACAGCCATAAAAACATTACCTCAAAAATTCATCTGAACTTGAATAAAAACCGAGCAGCAATCACCACGCCAAACAAAAACAGTATCAGAATAAAAATCAGATTGCCGCGAATACAGCTGATCTACAAAATCATATTCTTTGTTACTGATGAGCATTTTTCATTACATCATCAATAGTACCCTTCAGCATAAAAGCAGATTCGGGAATGTTATCACATTCACCGCCGAGTATTGCCTCAAAACCTTCAATCGTTTTTGATATCGGAACAAATGCACCGGCAACTCCTGTGAATCCCTCAGCAACATGGAAAGGCTGACTCATAAATCTCTGCACTCTTCTTGCTCTTTTAACGATATTTTTGTCCTCAGCAGAAAGTTCATCCATTCCGAGTATGGCAATTATATCCTGAAGCTCATTGTAACGCTGAAGTATTCTCTGTACCTCTTTTGCTGTTTTGTAGTGTCGATTACCTACAATATCAGCCGCAAGCATTCTCGATGATGACTCAAGCGGTGAAACCGCCGGATAAATTCCGAGTTCAACAATGCTGCGCGAAAGAACTGTTGTTGCATCAAGGTGAGAAAATGTTGTGGCGGGAGCCGGGTCTGTCAGGTCATCTGCCGGAACATATATCGCCTGAACCGAAGTAATTGCTCCGTTTGAAGTTGATACTATTCTCTCCTGAAGTTTTCCCATTTCCGATGCAAGCGTCGGCTGATATCCGACAGCTGACGGCATTCTGCCCAAAAGCGCGGAAACTTCGGCTCCAGCCTGTGTGAATCTGAAAATATTATCGATAAACAGCAGGACGTCCTTATGTGAGTTTTCACGGAAATACTCAGCTATTGTAAGTCCTGCAAGCGGAACACGAAGCCTTGCACCTGCCGTCTCATTCATCTGACCGAACACAAGAGCAGTCTTGTCAAGAACTCCGGACTGTTTCATTTCCTGCCAAAGCTCATTGCCTTCTCTTGAACGTTCTCCGACGCCTGCAAAAACAGAGTAACCGTTGTGCTCGAAAGCGATATTACGGATAAGCTCCATTATAAGAACTGTTTTACCGACTCCTGCGCCACCGAAAAGACCTATTTTACCGCCCCTTGCATACGGAGTCATAAGGTCAATTACTTTTATTCCGGTCTCAAGGATTTCATCTGAGGTTACTATCCTTGTAAAATCAGGAGCTGCGTGGTGTATCGGCCAGTGAGTTTCACTTTCAATAGGACCAAGCAAGTCAATCGGTTCGCCTGTTACGTTTGTCATTCTTCCGAGGGTTTTATTGCCAACAGGCACAGTTATAGGGCTGCCTGTATCATACACAGGCATTCCACGTGAAATACCGTCAGTAGAATGCATTGAAATACATCTTACTTCACCGCCCCCGAGATGTTCAAGCACCTCAAGCACAAATGTCTTTCCGTTGTTTTCCACATTCAACGCATTGAATATATCCGGCACCTCGTTTTTGTCGAATCTGACATCAACTACCGGCCCGGTTACACCGGTAATTATTCCTTTTCTTTCGGAAGACATCAACTACCCTCTCCTTTTTTAAATATTTCATTAGATGTTTCAAGCACACCGGCGGTTACTGCACTCTGGCGTTTCCTGTTTATCTCATTCTGTAGCTGTTCTGCTGTTGTTTCGGCGTTATCATAAGCCGTTCTCATAGCAAGAAGCGTGGCTGCCTGAGCTCCGAGAGCCGCTTCAAGACAAACCGAATAGATATCCGATGAGATTATTTTGTCAAGAGCCGCTTTGTAAAAAGTTTCCTTATCCGGTAGAACCAGAACATCATCTGTATTTGGTTTTCCGTTTGACTCAAACGGAAATATCTGCAAAGTAGCCGGTGTCTGAGTAAAAGTATTGACATATCTCTGAAAAACAATATCAACCGATTTGACTTTTCTTTCGAAATACAATGACTTAATTGTCTCGGTTAGTTCCTTGCAGTCAATTTCAAGCGGGACATCGGGCAACACAAATTCTTTAAAAACAGGAATATTTTTTTCGGAAAAATACGAAATGGCATTTTTACCTGTGACAATCAAAAGTCTGTTCGCGTCAGTAACTATCTGATCTTCGGCATATGTGCGAAGTTCTGAATTATAACTTCCGCACAAACCTTTATTTGAGCCGACAACCACTATACACCGAGGCAAAGCATCATCGTTCGAAGATGCAGGAATTTCTATCATTTTCTTCATCTGCCGACACATACCGGCGTAACCACGGTATGCACTTTCCATCGCTGTCAGTCTTGAATATTTGACGGAAGCCACGGTTTTCATGGCACTTGCAAGCTGTTTTGAAATTTTAACGCTTCGCAAACGACCTTTAAGCTGTTGTAGTCCCGCCATTACACTACCTCTCGCAAACCATTAAGCGCTTCCCTGAGACCGTCTATTTCCTCTTCAGAAAGTTTTTTACCGGTTTCAAGTCGATTCTTGATATCTGTACGGACATTTTCAAAATATGAGAAAAGATTATTTTCAAACTCCTCGATCTCCTCGGTGTTTACATTATCCGCAAAGCCTTCAGAGACAGCAAAGATCAGCAAAACCTGTTTCCAGTCGGAAAGCGGTCTGTTTCTTCCCTGCTTTAACGCATCCATCATCCTTTTTCCGGCATCGAGAGTCTTTTTAGTCGCTTCGTCGACATCTGCGCCGAACTGTGAAAAACCGGCAAGCTCACGGTATTGCGCAAGCTTCATTCTGAGAGATGCTGAAAACTGCTTCATTATTTTTGTCTGCGCGGCGCTTCCAACTCGTGAAACTGAAAGACCGACGTTGACGGCAGGACGCTGTCCTTCGTAGAACAGTTCTGTATCAAGGAATATCTGTCCATCAGTAATTGAAATTACGTTTGTCGGGATATAAGACGATATATCTCCGGCAAGTGTCTCAATAACGGGCAGAGCTGTCATAGAACCGCCTCCGAGCTCTTCTGAAAGTTTAGCTGATCTTTCCAGAAGTCTCGAATGAAGATAAAAAATATCTCCGGGGTATGCTTCTCTTCCCGACGGACGGTGAAGCAGAAGCGAAAGCTCTCTGTACGCTACCGCATGCTTTGAGAGATCGTCATAAATTATAAGCACATCTCTTCCGGAATACATGAAATACTCTCCCATTGCAGTGCCGGAAAACGGTGCAATATACTGAAGCGAAGCCGAATCGGAAGCAGTAGCACATACAATGGTTGTATAGTCCATTGCTCCGTATTTTTCAAGTTTTTCCCGTACTTCGGCAACAGTTGTTTCCTTCTGACCGATTGCAACATAAATGCATATTACGTCTTTGCCTTTTTGATTTAGAATCGCATCAACCGCAATTGAGGTCTTTCCGGTCTGTCTGTCGCCTATGATAAGCTCACGCTGTCCTCTTCCTATCGGAACAAGTGCATCAATAGCTTTTATTCCTGTGTGAAGCGGTGTATCTACCGGCGCTCTTTCCGGAATTGCCGGAGCATGACATTCAATAGGTCTTCTTTCGGTAGTTCTGATAATTCCCCTTCCGTCTATTGACTGACCAAGCGCATTGACAACTCTTCCGAGAAGCTGATCTCCCACCGGTACGGAAGCAATTCTGCCTACTCTTCTCACGCGGCTACCGCTTTCGATGTGTTCGTACTTTCCGTAGATAACGCAACCAATTTTGTTGGACTTGATATCGAGAACCATACCAAACTCACCGCATTCAAATTCAACAACTTCTCCATACATTATGTCGGCAAGTCCGTCCATCCAGCATATTCCGTCGGAAACAGTAAGCACACGTCCAAGCTGGTAAGTATGTACTCTGCTACCCATATTAACGATATCCTTGCTGATGGTATTCAGTATATCATCAACACTTTCGTCGCCGCTTAGAAACTCTTTCTGCGTTATTTCAGTAAGACGGTAAAGTTCTTCCTTGATTGAGCAGTCATATATAGTGTCACCTATTCTCAGACAGAAACCGTCTATCAGAGAGGGATCCTGTTTTACCCAATAAGAGGTTTTTCCGCCTATCTCAGCAAGCATTTTTTCCGTGTAATCACCGATCTGCTTCACAACGTTATCCGGCATCGGGTATGCCGAGGTAAGTGTAACGTAAAGAACATCGTGTGTTTTCAGATATGCTATGTCACCCGGAGTAAGATGAATGCTTTTAAGCATATTTACCGCCATCTCACTTTCCCTGCTTGAAAGCATCGAACGGTACGGCTGACGAGAAAACATATCGACTGCTTTTGCTTTGATTTTGTTTATTGCTTCAAGTCTTATCTCGGAAAGCATTTCACGTCTCATTTCAAGACAAGTTTCTTTTTCGGATTTTTCTATGCCGCTGAGTTTCTGAACAAATTCCGATTCATCAGATTTACTGCTAATACTCACGTTTTCAGGACTTACTGATTCCGGATCAAAAGTCGGCATCTCTGTTTTTTCTGTTTTTTCGGCTTCATCAAGCGCTTTGATAATTTTTTCTCTCCGACTTTCGAATATCTCCGAAATTTTTTTCCGACCGAAAATAATTATAAGCGCTATCAGTATCAGAAAGTTGATTATTCTGTATATTATTTCCTTCATATCTTTTCCGCCATGGATAAAAATCCCGTTACAAATTCTTCCGCCAGAGTTTCTGTGCGGTTGTCGATTTCAAGCATCATACGATCTTTCTGAATATCAAGTTCGTTTTTACAATCGGCTATATTTTTTAGTTTGAGCTCAGCTCGCTTAACCAGCATTTTTTCCCACTCCTCAGCCTTCTGCTGTTCAGACAATTCTTTTTCGGCACGGAGCTTTTCCGTCTTTTCCGCTGTAAGTCTCTTTATTTCATCCTCAATATTCTTTTTTGCCTCGGACAACTCCTGTTTTTTTACCTCTGCCGATTCTATTCTTTTCTGTCTGTCGTCCATGAATCTCAGCATTGGTTTAAGCAAAAGCTTATCGAGTACAAAAAGCATTATGAAAAAGCAAATAACGGTCCAGACGATCAAGGAAAGTTGTATTTCTATCATATCTTTCTCCTTTACCCGCCGTTGACTGCATTATTATCAGACTTTTGCAAGCAGCATAAACGCAATAAGAAGTCCGTAAATAGCCATCGCTTCCATAAGAGCAAGTGAAATGATAAGCGTTGATCTTATCTGTTTTGCCGCATCAGGCTGTCTTGCGATACTTTCCATGGCTGCTTTTGCAGTTAACCCCTGTGCAAGAGCCGGGAAAAAAGTACTGAATGCCATTGTTATTGCCGCCGCTATTGCTATTAATCCTTGTGTCATGATTTTATCTCCTTTTAATTTAATATTAGCTTAACTTAATTGGTTTTGAGCCTGAGTTTGCCCATGAGTTTTCTGATTTTTAATTTTCTTGCTTTTCACCTTTTTGGTTTTTACGGGGATTTCTTCAATTTCAGTTGCCTCATCAAGATATATAGAAACAAGCATTGTGAAAACCACCGCCTGAATAGCACAGAACAAAAGCGAAAGTCCCATCATTATTACCGGTGCGCCGATCGGCAAAATGTTATAAAGTTCACTTGTCACCGTCTCTTCACCGAAAATATTTCCGAAAAGTCTGAGTGCAAGAGAAGCAGGTTTTATAAACTCGTCAAGTATAAGAAGCGGAAGCATAAAAAATACAGGGCTTACAAATCGCTTGAAGTAGTTTTTAACGCCGGCACGTAGTCCTGCAACCTGCAGAAAAACAAATGCGATAGCACCGAGAGCTATTCCGACAGAAAGCGAAGCAGTCGGAGCTTTGAGATACGGGGTAATACCGACCACAGGCAGAAGTCCGGAATAATTTGAAAGTATGATAAAAACGAAGAATGTCGACAGGTATTTAAGATATTTTCGGCTTTTTTCCCTCCCGAGCACCTCCGCAAAAAAGTTGTCGAGATATTCGACGGCAAATTCAATAACATTCTGAAATTTGCCCGGTTTTTCTTTTAGATTATGAGTAACAATCAAAGATATCACGGCAACTGCGGCAATTAGTGCAAACATGACAATAACTTCACCGGTTATGTCAAAAACACCGAATATTCTCAATAATACCTCGGATTTCTCACCCATTTGAAGCATCCTCCTTTACATCTGATTGATTTTTGTCATTATTATCCGACTGAACTGAAGCTGTAAACTTCAAAAGTCTTGCAGTTGTGAAAACTATCATTACAGTAATCCCTATAACACCGCCGATCAGCATATAGTATCGGTTAAACGGTGTAAAAGGTCCGGCAAAATACAAAACCAGCAAAAACACTATTGCGATCGCCTGATGAATAATGTTAGCAACTGCTAAAAAATCCGGTTTTTTACTGATAATCAACATTGATATCCGATAATTAAGCACACCAATCAGTAAACCGAGTATAAAAGCTAAAAACATTCCCACAAAGTTCATTTGATACTCCCTAACGTTTACGGCATAAAACCATATGCACCGATTCCAAGTCCGGCAGAAAACAAAATCATCAGAATTGCCGAAATTCCTCTCTTTTTTATCTTCTTATACACAATTGAAATAGAAATGAGTAATAAAAATATCACCAAGGCTTTGACGTCCAAAGCAACCGTTCCACCGAAATTCTTGTACCCGAAAACTGTTGAAGAAAACATCGTAAGTGCAGTGCCGACTATAAGAGCAACAATTGCCGGACGCACACCGCAAAGGAAAGCTTTTACTCCGCTGTATTCAAGAAAATTGCTGACCAGTGCAGTTATTATCAGAACAATCAGAAAAGATGGCAGAATTGCGCCGAAAGTTGCGCACAGAGAGCCGACCACACCGGCTTGAGTAGAACCGATAAAAGTTGCCATATTAACAGCAATCGGACCGGGCGTTGATTCGGAAACCGCTATAAGGTTTAAAAATTCCTCCTCGCTTAACCACCCCTGTTCGAGAACTTTCTGCCTGATAAGTGTGATCATTCCGTATCCGCCGCCGAAGGAAAATGCGCCTATTTCAAGAAAAGTAAGAAAAAGTCTGAGGTATATCATTCTTTCTTCTCCCCTTTCCTGCCTATCTGTCTGATCAATACGTAAACGAAAATTCCTGCACAACCGCTTATCAGAATGTAAAGAGCAGTAGAAAAATTAACCGCAAAAAACGTAAACAAAAGCATGGCAATAAGAGTTGCAAAAAAAACGGTTATACTGAATAAATTTTTATCAAGTGACCTGAACATTTTTATTCCGGCAGAAAGAATCAGGTATATTACGCAAACCTGAATTCCCTTGAAAGCATACTGTACCATCTCAAAAGCAAGAAACGCGTTAAAGAAAAGCGAGATTATGTAAATAATTACGAAAGAAGGAATGCATACGGCAATAGTAGCAACCACTGAACCGATTACACCTGATACTTTGTAGCCAATGTATGTCGACGAATTTATCGCAATTGAACCGGGTGCAGAACCAGCAACAGCAGTCATATCAAGAAATTCATCTTTTGTTATCCAGCTTTTCTTTTCAATAAATTCATTTTCAAGCAATGCAATCATCGCATAACCGCCGCCAAATGTAAATAATCCGACCTTTAACATTGATAAAAACAGCGAAAATATCTTGGCGAATTTTAGAGAACCAGAATCTTTCATATATCTCCTCATTAAATGAACTCATTTTTTTTAAAACACAGTTAATTTTATCACTAAATACTGATTTTGTCAAATTCTTAATTTAAATGAAGTTACAACAATAAACTATATCGAATAATTATTGGAAAAAACGACATCAAAACAAATATAATACTACCACAAATTTATAATAAAATTTACTTTTTTTTATTAACATTCATCGACAAGCATAGATTTTAATTAGGTTTTAAGTCAATAATTAATGAAAAATATAAAAAATAATTTTTTTTCGAAATATACTTGATTTTTATCCGAATGTATGATATACTTTTAAAGTCGGTGGTGTCGATTTTCGTTGTAAATGGTTTTGATTGTTTTTTGCTTTCAAATATCTGACTTGAAATCCGACCGTCAACTGGTCAGGTATCCCCTGAACCCCCTTGTTGCCGCAAGGAAAATCCGGCAGTTCAAATTGAATAATTATCGTAACATCCCTCGTTTCAATCCCTCTGTTACCCAAAAGTTCAGCGGAGCGGAAGATTGAGGTTTGTATATACGGAGAGGTATCGAAGCGGTCATAACGGGGCTGACTCGAAATCAGTTTGCGAGCAATCGCACGCGGGTTCGAATCCCGCCCTCTCCGCCATCATTTTTAACAAAGAACACGTTTGAAACCATGCGTTTTAAGCGTGTTTTTTGTTGCTTTTGCACAGATTTTACGAATCTGCTCCTGAAAAAGATTGGAACTGGGACTCACATCCCTCCGTTTTCCAAAATCTTTTTCGCGACCGAAAACCCTTATTCCATAAGGCTTTTTTCGCCCTTTTCCATCCCTCGCTTACGGATCAGGGTTGTTTCTTGATTTTTTGCATTCTCCCATGCATTTTTCTGCCCGTCAAACGCGGGCACTTTCACGGCTTTTTCCATTGCATGAAGCGAACCGGTTTTGTCATCCCAGCTCAGATGCATGTAGATGTTACTGGTCGTCTGGATGTCAGAGTGACCGAGATACGCCTGCACATGATTGAGCGGAACCTTCTGCTGGTTCATCAGCGTGGCACAGGTGTGCCGCAGATCATGAAACCGTCTGTGCTCCAAGCCGCACTTTTTCAACAACTTCGGAAAAGCCGATTCCATATAAGATGGCGTGATGATCTCCCCGATCTCATTGACAAACACATAGTCGCTCCACTCTTTGTTGTAGCTGTTCCCACACAGCTTTTTGTTTTCTTCTTGCTGTGCACGAAGAGCTATGAAACGGATCTTGACACTTCCGGAAAGGGGAAGCGTTCGACAGCTCGACTTGTTCTTGGTCCGGTCTGCCGGGTTCAGCTTTGTCTGTCCTTTGAAGTTGACCTCTGTCAGCGTGTGGTTGATCGTGATGACATCGTTTTCAAAATCAATCGCGCGCCACCGCAAACCGAGCACCTCACTTCGCCGCAGTCCGTACATTGCCGTCACCAGAATGATCAGCCCGAGCAGCTCGTCCTTTGCTGCGTTCAGCAAAATTTTCAGCTCCTCTGCCGTGAACGGCTTGCCCTCATAGCGGTCGACACGGGGAGGGTCTACCTTCTCTACCGGATTGTTGACCACAAGGTCCATACGGTAAGCGTACTTGAACATTTTGTGCAGAAGCACATATTC
>CALXUV010000054.1 GCA_944391815.1 uncultured Clostridia bacterium
GTCTATGCGTTAGTCCGAATCTATCCAAAATGCTTTTGCATCTATGGCTTTGTAAATGTATTTTGATTTGGTAGGGGCGACCTGCGGTCGCCCGCGGGCGTTCACAGAACGCCCCTACGGTTGTGGCGGTTCGAATCTGTCCACGGTTTTGCTTCTGTGGGAAATCTATATCAAAAAATGCCTTTCGCCGGTTCGAATCTGTCTACAGACCCGAAATGCCCGAAATGCATCTACAAAATTTCAAAAAACTTCAGAGTCGAAAAAAGCGGAGAAATCTCTCGAAATCTCCGCTTTTCTCGCGTTTTTGTGCCTGCATCTAAATCAGACACGCAACATGGTACGAGTTTCATAACTGATTTCACCGTCGTGAGAGAAGCAAAAAAACAGCAGTGACGACACCCGAAATTGGGAGCCGGCACTGCCGGTGTGATGTGTGTCCGATTTAGATGCAAAACCGTGTGTGGCCGATTTAGATGCACACAGATTTTGCAGAGGGTACAATAACCCCTTGGCGATGATGGGAGTTGCACTTGACCGCTATCTTCCGGGGCGCAACGCCATGCTTGCAACGAGTCCTATGTAACTTTACCATTCAATTTTTATCGATGTCAATTCGTAATAATCAGCATATTGATTTTTTCGAGGAGCGATTTTGACAGAAGATTTTCCGATTGTGATTGTACCTATTTGACTAATAAATTCGTCTCGCCCATAATGTCTTAATTCTTGTTCCGCTTTCAAAATGCCATTTTCATCTGATACTCGAATCGACGGTATGAATGACACTTCATTATCTATACGAGTAAAAATTTCTACGATATAGTTTTGATTTTCTTTTTTCTTATAAGGTATCAGCAAGTGTTCACCATTTTGAATGACTTCTTCGAAAACAACTCCAAAAAGCACTTTTTGTTCTTCCGATGCTTTCAGCAATGACGCTTTTCTAGTGGATTCCAAAATGAACGAGTTTTTTTCTTCAAGTGAGAATCCGTTAAAAATTTCTACATCACAACCTATATCCACATAATGATACCAAGAAAACTCTCTGATATTATAGCGATTGACATCTTGTACTTGACCGTGAGGAATACACGGCGTAAAATTCAAATATAAATGATCAAAACTGTCAAATCCGAAACCTCTATGACGCAAAAGAAATAGTAATCGCTGAATTACATCTAAACATTCCATAGAATCATACTGATATATCTTACCAATATAGTACGGAGTGGAATTCCCATCGACATTAGGTACATCCGATTCGAATAGACGAATATCCGCTATAAGCTTTAATGCCATTTATAATCGCCACCTTTCTCTTTCTCTATTATACCACAACTTTGTAAACATTTCAACATTTCGCTGGTTCGAATCTGTCCACAGACCCGAAAATGCCCGAAATGCATCTACAAAATTTCAAAAAACTTCAGAGTCGGAAAAAGCGGAGAAATCTCTCGAAATCTTCGCTTTTCTCTTTTTTTCGTGCCTGCATCTAAATCAGACACGCAACATGGTACGAGTTTCATAACTGATTTCACCGTCGTGAGAGAAGCAAAAAAACAGCAGTGACGACACCCGAAATTGGGAGCCGGCACTGCCGGTGGCTGGGATAGCTGGACTCGAACCAGCGAAATGCAGGAGTCAAAGTCCTGTGCCTTACCGACTTGGCGATATCCCAACAAACAACGAAGGAATTATATCACATTTTAAGGTTGTTGTCAATGGTTTTACAAAAAATGACGTTTACAAAAAACGACGTAAACAACTTGACAAAGTCTTTTTTCAGGGTTACAATATACCTTATATGTAAATCGACATTAACGTACAGAAATGAAAGGAACGTCAAATGAATTTTTTAATAACATCTTTTCTTCTCGGAGTAGGTCTCGCTATGGACGCATTTTCCGTTTCACTTGCAAACGGGCTTAACGATACGGCAATGAGAAGACGTAAAATGGTTATAATAGCCGGAGTTTTTGCTGTATTTCAGGCACTTATGCCGCTGATCGGTTGGATTTGTGTGCATACTGCAATGACAAAATTTTCGGCGTTTGAAAAGGTCATTCCTTATATTGCTCTTGTGTTGCTTTCATATATAGGAATCAAAATGCTGATAGAGGGGCTAAGACATAAAGACGAAAATAACGAACAGACGGCTCTTGGTTTATCAGCACTACTTGTCCAGGGAGTGGCAACTTCGATAGATGCGCTGTCAGTCGGTTTTGTTATATCTGAATACAGTCTTGCTGAAACTCTTATGAGCGTTGCAATAATTGCCGTTATAACATTTATTATCTGCCTTGCGGGTGTAATAATAGGTAAAAAATTCGGTACATACATAGCCGGAAAAGCCAGTATACTCGGTGGCGTGATACTGATTTTCATCGGACTTCAGATATTTATTTCGAGCTTTTTCAAATAATAAAACAAGGTGAAAGTTTCAGGTTTTACTGAGTTCCGTATTTTCTTATAAGCTTTGCCCGGCGGCTTTTCAGACTGTGCTGCGCATTGTTTCCTTTGCCGATGATCGAACCCACAACCGACATTACGGGTATAAGTATAATTTTAAGAACAGAATTTCCTTCAAATTTTGAGAAAACTGCCGAAAGTATCATCATTACTGCAACAATAACAATCCCTGTTACAATACCTTGCACAAATCTGTTTTCACATTTCAATGACGATATTTTTCCTGAAATAAAAGCGGAAACGCAGATGATTATTACTGTCAGCCACTTGAAATAAACAGCGGGATCTTCTCTTGATGTAAGGAAAAGACCTGAAACAGCCATAAGCGTAAGAGAAATTACTGCAAAAGCAATCAACCCGAAAATAACTTTTTTGAAAGATAAAAGCCTCATATTTTCCGACCTTCCTTCGTTTTTTCTAAATATATGCGCTGAAGGCTGAAAATATGAGGCTTGTTCTTTAATTTATTCTGCGTCTTCCGCTTTTACGTCAACGCTTCTTATTGCTGATCTCAGAAATCTGATTTTAACCTTGTCTCTTCCGGTTTCGATAAGCACGGTTTCGTCTTTGATGGAAACTATTCTTCCGATTATTCCCCCGATAGTGGTTACTTCGTCTCCGACCTGAAGATTTTCACGCATTTCGTTTATCTGTTTTTCCTGCTTTTTCTGAGGACGGATCATGAAAAAGTACATGACCACAAACAAAACGGCAATCATAAGTATTGTAGGGAGAATTCCTGTCAAAGTAGATCCCCCTTCAAGAAAAAATGAAAACATTTTCGATTTCTACCTTTCCGTAAAAATAATATCCATTATAGTTTACACTTGACTGAAAATTTTTTCAAATACAATTTGTTAATTTTTATGAAATAATCTGGACAGACCGCCAAGCAGACTGTTTTCCGTAATTACGCTTTTTCTGGGAAGTGAGAAATAATCTTCTCTCAGTGCAGAACAGATCCCTATGTCGCAGAACTTACCTTTCACAAACAGTTTCTGTCTTAAAACACCCTCGTAATTCATACCGCATTTCTCCATTACGCGTTTCGAGGCAAGATTACCAACCATGTATCTTGCTTCAAGTCTGTTGATTCCGAGACTGAGAAACGAAATATTCATGATTGCGGATAACGCTTCGGTTGCATAGCCTTTGTTGCGGTACAAAGGATTAATAACATATCCCGCTTCTGCGCCGTTGTTTTTTCGGTCAAAACTTGTAAATCCGGCAGTGCCGATCATTTTCCCGGTTTCCTTTAATTCAAGAGCAAAATCAAAATATTTTTCTTCCGTATAACCTCTTTGAAGATGACGAATAAGCTCAACCGTGTAAGAGTAAGAGGGGTGCGGATCCCAAAGAAGAAATTCGGTTACATCGCTGCGGCAAGCGTATTCGAACATATCTTCGGCATCGGAAAGAGTGATCTTTCTGAGCAAAAGCCGATCGGTTTCGATCTTGAATTTTTTTGTAAACAATTCTGAAATTTCCAGAAATAATCCCCCCTGATCTCTGATTATTGTCGACTGCTGATATATATTATATTGTTTTGCACTGTAAAAAGTTTATTAAATTGTAAAATTTTAGTTTTTTTGTTGAATTTTTAACAGAAAAATGCTATCATATTCTCATATATCTGTTCCTCAGGGACAGAATATCTGAAAGGACGGAATGATGGACAGGTTTTCGTTTATAGGCGCCGGTAACATGGCGTATGCGATAATATGCGGAATGGGCAGTGAAGGCGTAACTGTTTATGACAAAAATCCCGCACAGTATGAAAAATTTCAAGGAAAAGTAAGTGTTGCGCAGTCGATCCCGGAAGCGGTGAAGTCAGCGGATTACATTGTGCTTTCGGTAAAACCCCAGAATTTTAAAGAAGTGCTGACTGAGATAAGAGAAAGCGCAGAAGATCTTAACGGAAAGACTTTTATATCAATAGCTGCCGGGGTAAAAATATCTTCTATATGCAAAACTCTCGGGCAGGATGTTGCAGTAATCAGAACTATGCCGAATACTCCGTTGCTGATAGGAAAAGGTGTTACGGCTGTTTCATGCAACCGGCTTGTCACAAAAGAGGCTTTTGATAAGGTTAAGGGTGTGTTTGAAAAGACCGGAATGGCTTTTGAGCTTCCGGAATCGGAAATGAATTCGGTTATTTCAGCAACATCAAGCGCACCGGCATACATTTATTTCTTTATTGACAGTATTTATAAAGAAGCAGTAAAACAGGGGCTTGAAAATCCGCAGATGCTTAAAGCAATATGCGAGATGGTAAAAGGTTCGGCAGATATGGTGCTTTCTTCCGGAAAAACACCTGAGGATCTGATAAAAATGGTGACTTCTCCAAACGGCACAACAGAAAAAGCAATGCAGGTGCTTTACGGGGACGGAGTTGACCGTTCGATATCGAAGGCAATGGAAGCATGTACGAAGAGGGCAGAAGAGCTTTCGGGTGAGCTCGACTGATTTTATTCCGGGTAAATTTCAGGTAATTCAGTTTATGAATTAAGCTGAAACCTTACGGCAAAAATTAAACGGAAAAGCAAAAACAGGTACTTAGTTTAACGGAAAGGCATAAATATGAGTAAAAAAAGCAGAAAAAAGGGACCGTCGCTCTATGATCTTTTTCACCGTGATCCCCTTGCGGGCGGCGGAATATCGAAAAACGACACTCTTGAAAGAAATTTCAAGAATTTCTTCAAGCTTTCATGGTGGCATATAGGCCATATTTTGTCGGTAAATATGTTTTTTATATTCGGAAATTTTCCGCTCTTTTTCGGGCTTTTGGCGTTTTCGGGTTTGCTCAACGACACTCTTCCGTCGCCTGCTTCATCTGTCTTTGCCAACCTTTTCGGAACAGTCCGGGAGGGGTACAATCCTTTTACCGCTGCGCTTTACGGAATACACGGGGTACAGGGAAACCTTTCTGTGAACACCACCGCCACAAATGTAATGTACGGTTTGTTTTTCCTTATTTTCCTGACATGGGGCTTTGTGAATACGGGTACTACATTCATACTCAGAAATCTTGTCAAAGGCGATCCGGTTTTTACGGTCAGAGATTTTTTCTACTCAATAAAAAGGAACCTGATCCAGAGTTTCATTTTGGGTATAATTGACCTTGCTGTTTGCCTGCTTATCTGTTATGACATCATTTTCTTCTATTTCAACATGGGCACTTACGTATCAGCATTGCTTTTCTATGCTTCGGTATTCCTTGCTCTCATTTACTTTGTGATGAGATTCTATATGTACAACATAATGATCACATTTAAACTTTCCATACCGAAGATACTCAAAAATTCATTCATTTTTTCGGCTCTCGGAATGAAAAGAAACCTGCTCGCTCTGCTCGGAATTGCAATTGTAGTGCTCATTGATTATTATTTTATGATACTGATACTACCGCTCGGTGTAATACTTCCGATAATAATTCTCTATGGCTACTGTGCGTACATGGGAAGCTACGCAGCGTGGCCGAAAATAAAGCAGTATATGATCGATCCGTATCAGACTGAGGAAAAAGAAGAGGAAGAGCCGGTTTTCAAAGACGACGTCACCTGATTTTCTGAGGCTTTCGATTTGAAACGCAATTTGTTTCTGAAAAAATACAAAGTTAAAACCCCTGGCGCACTGATTAATGCGCTCAGGGGTTTTTGATATAAGCCGGAAGATTATGAGTGCTCAGGAAATGATGGTTTATTCGTATGGAGACGTGAAAATGCAGAACAGCATATTCATTTGTTGCGGAATTTTCCTTAAAAGAATCGGCAAAAAACTGAATAGTTATTATATAAGTGCATTCAATTCAGGTTTTTTCAGTCTTTTGATTTGTAATAAAGCAAACAGTGACAGTATCCTTCAAACTCCGGATCCTTTATCTGATCCCGGAATTCCTTGCACATGCATTTGGTTTCTTCGGTTTTTTCGAGCCGGCAAGGGCAGTATCCGCCTGTCCTTTTAAGTCCTTCTCTTATCTGCTCGACTATTTCTTTGTTTTCATTGAGTTTGACGGCCATAACGTTCTCCTTTTTTGTTTTCATACAGTCAACTATGTTATAATCACTGACAATATTATAACACAATAGCTGAGGAATGTCACTACTGTGATTAAAATTTTAAAAAAAATTACTTTTTCCCGACGAATTCAGAAAATATACACATAGGGTATTTAAATTTCTCAAATAAGGTATTTAAATTTCTCAAATGTTCTTGACTTTTTGTCTTGAAACTGCTATAATATTACGGTATTTGTAAATATATTCTGTGCGGAAATCGCTCGGAAAAACAATCAGGAGGAACTGAAATGAAAAGAATAATCACGTTTATCCTTGCGGCACTTATCTGCATGACAACGTTTGCGATGACTTCATGCAGTGGTAAGAATCCCGAAAACGATTGGGAGAACATACAGAAAGAGGGCAAATTTGTAGTCGGATGTACTCTGTTTGAGCCGATGAACTACAATGACGAAAACGGCAATTTTGTCGGTTTTGATACTGAATACGCCAAGGCAGTAGCCGACTATCTCGGAGTTGAGGTTGAATTTGAGGTAATCACATGGTCGAAAAAGTATGTTGAACTTGAGTCCGGAACAGTTGACTGTCTCTGGAACGGTTTTACATCCAACAGCTCAGATGACGGAGTTGCCAGAAGCGAGAAGGTGGATTTTGCTGTTGGTTACGCAAATAACTATCAGTGTGTTGTCGTCAATACCGACAGAGTGTCAATAGACGATTTCGGAAACGCAGCTGCACTTGCCGGAAAAACCTGTGCGGTAGAGGGCGGCTCTGCAGGGGAAGCTTATGCCAAGTCTGTAACAGATGAGAGCAAAATAGTTGTAAAAGATGCTCAGACAGACGCATTTACGGAGCTTAAAGCCGGAACTGTTGATTTTATAGTGGTCGATGTACTTCTCGCCAACAGAAAATGCGGAACGGGAGACTTTGCGGCTATTCAGAAAGCGTTTGAAGTAGAGGACAACAAAGAGCTTTACGGTATCGGATTCCGCAAAGGAAGCAGCTTCACCGCAAAGGTAAATGAAGCAACCAAGGCGCTCATTAACGACGGAGAAAACGGCGAACTCTCGACTCTTGAAAAACTTTCCGAAAAATACGGTGTTCCGCTTTCGCCCGAAGTACTTGCACTGAAAGAAAGCAAATAAAATGACGTTTTGGGAAGTCACACTTGAACTGCTTGAGGGATTTGCGGTGACGTGTCAGCTTTTTGCGCTGACGCTGATATTCGCACTTCCGCTCGGGCTTCTGATATCGTTCGGCACAATGTCCCGACTCCGTCCGCTCCGTACAGTTATGAAAACAGTGGTATGGATAGTGCGCGGCGTGCCGCTTATGCTCCAGATATTTATAGTATATTACGTTCCGGGCTTTATCGGAATGGAAACGCTTGACAGGTTTCCGGCAGCTCTTATAGCTTTCGTAATTAATTACGCCTGCTATTTTTCAGAAATATACAGAGCGGGAATCGAAGCTGTCCCGATGGGGCAGACGGAAGCCGGGCTTGTGCTCGGAATGACAAGATTTCAGATTTTCACAAGAGTAACGCTTCAGCAGGTCGTAAAAAGAATAATACCGCCTATGGGCAATGAGATAATCACGCTGGTAAAAGATACGGCGCTCGCGAGTGTGATTTCTGTAATTGAGATAACCCGTCAAGCAGAATTCTTTGC
>CALXUV010000055.1 GCA_944391815.1 uncultured Clostridia bacterium
ATGGTCTCAGCAAGGAAGATGCCGACAAGTATGTGCGGCAGGCCGAGCCGCAGTGAGCGGTTGCAGCAAAGACCACGGAAATTCACACGTTGCGATGTAGAGTTAAAATAAAGAACAGCTTCTTCAATGGCGAGGGTAACCTCGCCATTTTGTGTGTCGAGAAGCCGGAAAGTGATGTGGAGAAATCGCCAAAAACTTTGCTGACAATTTGGTGAATGTGTCGATACGGAGACGTTCCTACCTATGGTATAATAACCAATATGAAGGATAATCTCAAATTATATATTATATATCGTTACTTTTTGTGAGAAATATATTCAAAAACAAGCCAATCTTTGATTTTTGTAAAAGTTTCTCTTTGTTCGATAGATAAATCTTCTTTACTAAGTTGTTGGTACAAAGCTGCTTTTAACCGATCACAGTACCCTACTTTGGAAACAATATTTTGTACTGTAAATAAATGCAGCCAAGAACCACCTGCCGCTTTGAACTGCATCCCGTCAAGCGAACAGTGAAATAACAAATCTTGATTTAGCCAAAGGAGACCATGCCTTTGGCTATTTTATTTAGATGGGTTCAAGCCGCAAAAGCAAGATGGTTTTTTCCAATGGTGTCAGAACGCCGAGATTGTGTTGAACCCGCGTGGTGTTGTAGCAGACAATATAAGACCGGCTCATTTGAACCAACGATTCTTTAGAGGTGAATCACCGGCCATAACTTACGCTTGAGGATGCCCCAGAAGCCCTCTAATGGGCCATTGTCAATGCAATGGGCTACGCGAGTCATACTTTGCACCATTTTGTGCGTCTCTAACATTTGGTGGAACTTGCGATTGGTGTACTGGAAACCACGGTCACTGTGGAACAATGGGTGCGCGTCAGGATTGGCCCTTACTGCTTTCTTGAAAGTGTTAAATACCAGTGGATTGTCGTTGCGGTCACGAATCACATAGGCGACAATACGGCGGTCATACAAATCAAGAATATGCTAGAGGCATCCGCGGTATTCACATGAAGCTGCTCCATCTTCCCAATCCCGTGGTAATGAATGTGAAGAAAATCCATCGTCTCATGCACAAATACGGCCTGTATTGCCCGATCCGCAAGGCAAATCCCTACCGCAGGATAGCAAGGGCGATCCGCACCAATACAGTTGCAGATAATCTGCTCAATCGGGAATTTGAACAGCATGGACATCGCAAAGTTCTCTTGACAGGTATCACTTATATCTCGTATCATGGTGTGTTCTGCTAGTCTAAGTCCTAAAGATTGGTGCCATTACAAAAACAGAAAAAAATCAATAGCGTGATGGCAGCCGGGCTGCTTTATGTGTTTTCCTAATGGTTGATTAATGTATGTCAAAAATTACCAGAAGTGCTGCTGTATATTTGGCAAATGTGCCGATGTGAAAGGCAGGAATTGAAACGAAGTGCATAAACCATGAAACAAAATGCATAAACTTAAGTGTTGCATTGGTTGAAATAGTATGGTAGAATGATAAAAATTCGTGCTGTTATGCCCAAGACATCGCGTGCATATTCATTATACGCTACGCGGTTCATGATTCTATTCATAAAGCTTTTCAAGGCACAATGGATAATCAAGCGCATTGTAAAATTGGGGGATCTAAAGCTTTTTGATGGTTTGAATATGGACGTATACTGTTTTGGAATTTGGCGGTGATTTGGGGGCGGATGAAAATGAATTTTTGGGATAAATATGCTTGTCATTTTGCAGTGGGATCGATTGTTTTGGGCATTGGGCTCATCTTTTTGGCATATGTAGTTTATGCTTATAATAGCAGAAAAAGATGGGGAAGTAAGTATCCGAAGAAAAAGCAATCTGTTGCAGACGCCATTTTTCAAAAGCTAATTCAAAAGTTAAAAAGAAAGAGTGATAAGCAGAAAACACCACAAACGTCTGATCAACAACGTCTAACTTGGTTCGCTGAATTTACACCATTCGCTCTAGTGTGTATAGCTTCCATTATTTTGCCGAATGGTTTTTTTGTTATATTCGACAAATATAATATAGTGGTTCCATCTCCTTTGACTTATGAAAACACTTTCATTTTATTTGTGCCACTTGCATGGACAGTAGGAATTGCGTTTTTTCAGTATCGAATACAAAATGAATTAATCCGAGTACAAGAGAGAGATAAGGACGCAGAAAACGAAAAAAAAGAGCAACAGCAACGAGAGCATAGATTAGGAGAACTGGTTTCGGCTCTTGGATCTCTTTATGCCTGTCAGTTTTCTGCCATTAATTTCAATACTAATAGCGTTCCGGCCTCCATGACGAGAAATTACTTTTCCGCGTGTAATCATATTACTGAAGAAGGTGGTTATGCAATTAAAATCGAAAATGTTAATGGAGCACCTTGTTTTTATTTTCCATATTATATATTTAAGGACGATGCGTCCGAAAATATTGTAGTAAAGCTGAACGATCGAATGATTGATGAATCATACCATACGATTTTACCCAATGCGTTATATATTGTTATTCCTCCAGAACAGTCCACGTCAGAAATAGATGATTTCTTTGTGGCACCATTGTTTGTAGGAACTTCAGAAAGAAGGAAATTACAGTGTTCAATAGAAGTAAAAGCGCAAGATCCTTTTTACCGTGATACAGATAAATTGGCCGGTTCGCTAATCCGCTATACAATTAGTTTTCAAATAGAGCAGGCCGGAGGGTATTCTGAAGCGGGAAGTTTCCCATTGAAGATGATAGACTACAAGATTATCGAGCAATCGGAGGATATCAGTAGAGACAATTTGGTTGAGACTTGTATAACTACTAGAGATTAATTGTAATGGTGAAATATTTATGAAAAACATTGATACACATGCAAATATTCTGAGGATGGATGAAATCCTTAGAAAGATATTAGGAGAAAGTTTCTATGATGAAATAAGAACCTTCTTTAAAAAATTTATTCTTGCTGAGGATATTGATAGAATTTTAATTACGCGTCGTTCTTATGTTTTGTACAAGGCTTTTTCCATGATTTTTTCTGTTTCTACACATGATGATGATCAAAAAGTAAGAGAAGTGCTGGAAAAGGGAACACCACGCATATATACGAGCCATTCGTTACCTATTCTAATGGCACAACAGGAGAATAAGTCCTTGCTGATTGGTGACGATGTCATTGTGAATGGTAGAACCATACTCAACGTTATAAACAAATTTAGAGACAAAGATGACGGGTGGACGTTTAACGTTTGGTGTTTGCGTTGCAATGCGGAAGCGGCCCGTTTGAATGATTTAAAACCGTTCTTGAAGCATGTAATATATGTGTCTCCTTATGCATGGGAGAGAGTTTCTGATAAGTTGACAGATGCTGTTGTTATGGCAAATATTGGATATGTGTCTTTTTTACAAACATATTGGATAACGGAAAATTTGTATAACAAAATTTTAGATAACTTTGTAGACGGTAAAATTTCCAAATATCAAATAAATAGAACGCAGGAGATAATTACAACAAATTCGAAGGGAAATGAACAAGGTTTCTCCTTGACGTGCGACTATTTGCTTCTCGGCGATGAGCAGCATGGTAATGATTTTTGTGCGGCAATGAGATTGTACAAAATAGAAAAATCCTTTTTGTTAATTCCCTATGTGTTTTTGCCATCTTTGACAAGTCAGGAATTGATTTCTTTAGCTGTTAAACAGTTGAATAAAAATGTAGGGGAATTCAAAAGCAATATAGATGCGGGAACTATTCAAAATGAAGGACAAAAAGCGATAATAGAGTATTTTGCCAATAATTGGACGGCAGGGGAGTTGGATGACTTTCCAGATATTGGTATTTTCTTTTATCAAACGCTTATTAATTATCTTAGCGATGCCTTTCTTGAGACGATTTTAGGTGAGTTGCCAAAAAATGACACTGACATCGCAGAAAATATGGTGTTATGTTTTGATTCAAAGGAATCATTCCCGCTTCAAGAGGAAAGACTAAAAAAGTTGGAAGCACTGCGGAATAATATGTTAGTTCAGTATCACCAGAGTTCTCATCACTATGAAAATCAATTGGAAAGGGCAAAAGATATAGCATATTGCAAGAATATATTTGATAGTATCTCAAAAACAAGTGATGGTTTCTTGGAAGCAATGAAAATTTATTTCACTACAATGAGAAAGGAAGATGATATTCGAGCAAAAATCAATCAGAATCGGTTATATGGGATTTCTGTTAGTGATATTGTTGAAACTGCTGTTCGAAAAAAGGCAAATTGCTGCTTCACAGATATTGCGCATTATTATTTGAATTTGATATATTTATGGGACACAGGGTTGGCTACGTGTGTGATTTTATCTTGCTGGAATCAGGATAAAAATGCTATAGCATATTCTGAGTTTATTCGTCATGGCGAGCAAGCTTTTCGAGCAATCTATAGTTTGTATCCTAATGCATATAGTATCTTACGGAGGTTTTCTTTGATAACTGATTCGTATGATGAAACTGGAGTTAGGCCATTTGCTCAATATTGCTTAGAGTATATTAAAGATTATGATGTGTATGAATTGTATAAAAAAATCGAATTTCAGACTTTTTTCACTGATTGCATGTCGGTTTCGCCTAAAAGTGTAGGGGCTAATATCGAAGATGATACGATTGATAAAATCATTTGTGGTTATCGTAAATGGGCCCGACTATTAAATTACAAGAAATAAGAAGTGAGAAGTTATGAATTTAGAAACATCAGATGAGACTGCACAAAAATTATTGAGCTTTTACTATTGCGCGTATGCCAAATTGGTATCATATCCTTACCTGCACAGCGAATTAGTACCAAGTCGAATTAATTGCGGTGATATGAATTCAGCGGAGCAGCAATGCAAATGTTGTGCCATCAGGAAAGTGGATTTGGATAATGCGCTTGCTATTCTTGGGCGTGAGGATGGATTGAATCCCGCATTCAATATTAAAGAATGCAAGGCAAGACGGCTGCCCGCAAATCGTTACTTTCGTATGGCAGCAGTGTCTGTTGATATAGATACTGTATTAAAGTCGCCAGATTTCATTCCATCGCAAATATACATTGTTTGTGTTATATTGGATATGCAAAAGGGAGAAGGGCAGTTAGTTGATGATTGTGATTCTAGCAAGTTAGTGCCCTTTTTCAAATACTATGTTTACGATATCAAAAAGAGACAAGGAGAGAACATTAAGCAGGAACAACAAGTGGCGATAAGTAAGAATGCATATTCCGCCTTTTTGCGGTGCCTTTCAGATGAACCGACAGATTCATGCAGGGAAGATGGCCTTCTTACAGAGAGCGTAATGAAGTTACTCGGTGAAGCAATGCGAAAATTTGTACAGATACACTCTAATATGGCGGGCTTTTATTCTACATTATCAAAAATATTGTATCAATCTCCATTGGAAGATATATATGAGTTCGCTTATGAGTGATTAGGCAAAGTAAGTACTTAGCATTGGAAGATGCTGAAGAAAGAAAAAGCAGTGCTAAAATGAACGGTGCATGGTTATTGCATCCCCCGCGCCTTCTAATGCTTCATGTTCATGTACTTCTTGTTACCCTACTGGGCGCTGGCCACATGGTGAAGCTGGACAGAGACCAGCATGAGGGCGGTGTTGCCGGTCGGAAAGCTGCCCACTACACGAGTGCGGGAAATATCACGTCCGATTTAGCAGGCCGAAGTTGTGGTACAGCAGGCG
>CALXUV010000056.1 GCA_944391815.1 uncultured Clostridia bacterium
TACTCTTCGACTATGTATGCGTGTTTTAACTTTTCATCTCCGTACTCTTCCAAGAGCCTTGCTGTTTCGTCATCAAGCCAGACAGCTATGGTCTTTTCTTCGCCTTTATGCATTATTTTCGTGGTAAATCTTTTCATTTTAGAAATCCTCCGGTTTTTGATTTGTTAGACAATCAATATTGATCTTTTCAATCGCAATCGGACGGATCTCGCCCCGTAAAATGAAAAAACGCCCGACTGCGCAGTATAAAACCCACGCAATCGGGCGCATAATTTTGGGCACAAAAAAGAGCCCGACAAACAGACTATCCCTCTTGCAGGATTTTATCTGTCTGTCAGACTCCTCTTGACCTTCTCATCAAGTCCAATCTCATAACTAGACGTCAGCAAAGACATTCAACGGAACCTCTCTGCCCGGATTATTTAGTTTTATGGTTTGTATGTAGTTCAGGCGTTTTGTTTCAACAGCCTGTCCTGCGACGGTAACGGCTTGCTGCTAATAAGTAAATCATCCATATCGATTATCACCGACACGGGCTTTCCACACTTCGGACATTCAAGCTCTACCTTCGTACCCGGCTCACCCTTGCATAGGCGGCGACCACAATTAGGACACATGGCGTACTTCATTTTTAATATCCTCCTTTTCCCTATATCTGCAAAAGTTTGATTTTAAGCACTTTTCCTTGTACGGTCGGGAAATTCCGAACAATAAGGAACTTATCTTTTGCAGACCTTATATAAATCACGGGCGGGGCATCCCGCGTATTTATCTGTAACATTTCATGCAGCCGACTACTACGCCCTGTATAAGACATTCGTCGACAACTATATCGTCGTATTGCTCGTTTTCGGGGTGCAGAACTATTTTACCGTTCTTCTGCGGGTAGAAGGTCTTAACTGTTCCTCCCGTTCCGATAATGGCAAGCACCATATCGCCGTACTCGGCGGTATCCTGCCTGCGGATGACGATATAATCTCCGTCGTCTATGCCGACGCCCTTCATACTCTCGCCTTCCGCTTTAAGAACCATAAGCTCGCCGTCGCCGTAAAGCTCCTTAGGCAGAACAAAGCTGCCTTCGATATTCTCTATGGCTTCTATCGGCTCGCCGCAGGCAACTTGTCCTACAAGCGGAGCATTGACCGTTTCCGTCTTAAAACGCTTGTCCACTTTTATGCTGCCATTTCCGTCCCGCTCTATAAGGCGACGCTCGCACAGCACATTTATATAGCCGCTTATCTTTGCAGTCGAAGTAAAACCGATCGGAAAATTTTGCATTATCTTTCTGTATGTCGGCGAGCTACCATTCTCCCTCTGGTAATCAATGATATAATCCCTCAGCGCAGCAAGCAATTCTTCGTCGTATCTTCTCATTAGTAACTCCTGCATTTTAGACGAACAATGCATTCATCTAAAAAGTAATCGTATTATACCACCTTTTTTTGATTTGGACAAGTCCGTCGCGTTAAATGGAATTAACGCGACGAAGATTTTTTGAACTTTTTTGCATAAAAAACGCCGGGCAACATACCCGACGGAAAATTACATAAGTTGTATTTGTAAGAATTAAAACCTATTTCATCCTGACTTTTTTTAGTCAGTCACCTCATCAAATATCGGGTCGTTAAAGAACTCGCATAACGACATACTCAATGTAGATGTAAATTGATATAAAAAATCCAAAGTCACCTTTTCCTGTTTACCATTAAATAATTGAGAGATAGAAGATTTCGCTATTCCGCCATTCACATGAAAATAATAAGGAGTAATGTTCCTTTCCGCCATTATTTTGCGCAAACGATAAACAACAGCGTCTGTCAGCCGCATAGAACACCTCCTTTATAGTTCTACTAAGAGAACCTACAACTTAATTATAGGCAAAGAAATAAATTTTTAAGTTCTACATATAGAACTTTGCTTTACTTATTTCTTCTATGCCGATATAATTTTTATAGGACTATAATGGAGAATTAAATTGTTATGTTTAAGACATGCTGCGTCACAGGACATAGACCTAAAGGCTTCCCTTGGCTCTACGGAGCAGATAGTAAATTTCAATCTGTTTATGAGAAAATGCTCTACGAGAGAATAGAAATATATATAACTGAAAGCAACGTAACTGACTTTATTAGCGGCATGGCGCTGGGCGTTGATATAGATTTTGCTGTTGCCGTGTTAAAGCTACGAAAAAAATACTCGTCAATTCATTTACATTGCGCTATTCCGTGTCACAACCAGACAAAGTTATGGAACGGGCGCGACATTGCACTCTACAACAAGATATTGAAACGAGCAGACTCTTCAATAATTCTGTCAGAAAAATATAATCAAAATTGTATGCTTGAACGCAATCGGTATATGGTCGATAGGAGCGATTATGTTCTCGCCGTTTGGAATGGCAAGCAACATGGCGGAACATGGTATACAATGGGATACGCAATTAAACAGCAAAAGCAGCTAGAAATTTTACGGTTAGATGAGATAATATGAAAAAGTTTACGGTTATCTTTGTACTGCTGACCATCTCTATTCTTATGTTTATGTTTCCTTTGGGTTCTAACGCAGCATCCGTGGAATCTGTCGTTCCCACATTTCTCCCTGCTATCAGCGGGGTTAACAACATTGATTTCAATCTCACGGCAGATTTAGACGAGGATGATCCTTTGCTGAATACTACCATCCCTGTTCATTCTGATACAAACAACATTATTAAGTTAACTTTGCCTGTTTATGCTCGCTTGTGCGATATTGATGAAGCGGTCATCTCTCTTAAAATAAACGGGGATGAGATTACCCCTGACATTTCTTACTCAAAAAAACTCTACAGTTTCCCCTCATCTCTATCCCATACAGAAGTACTCGCAATGAAAATAGCGACTGAAATGCCCGATTTATCGTTGCCGTGTTACTACTATTCGTTTTCTTCAGAGAGCGAAGGTACTGTATCATTTACGATACCGCAGAGTACCGTTACTTTTATAAGTTTAAGCTCCTATTCTTATAGCTCTGAAAACAGAAAATATGATGTAAAAATCAAGGCCGACAACATTCAATCAATATACGCTATAGGTGCTGATCTTACTGTTCTTGACACATCAAATGTTACCGTTGAAAAAGAAATTATGACATGCTCCGAATTTCTCAATGATATATTGGGCTTCATTTCTTATGCCGCGCAGGGAAAGGACATTGATTATGACAAAATCCGTGAAATTATCTATTTGCGCTTTGCCGACTATATTTCATCTGAACAGTATAATCTAAATGTATATGATTTGATAAACGCGCCATTTGATTACGGCTATATTTACTTCGATTATAAAATTAAGTTGTCGCGGGGAGAATCACTTCTTATACTCACACAACCATTCTTAAATAGTACAGATCATCTATATGAGCCGGAGGTGCAAAATTTTCATATCACCGTTCCTGCAAACTCTCATATACGTCTCAGGTTCAACACAGACAGATATATTCTTGACGACGGTGCTTCATTTACAAAAGAAAACAACAGCTACCTTTATAACGGAACGATAACGGATCATATAACTATTGACGTATGCAGCTCAAATACGCCGACAGCAGTTTATCAAACTAATCAGAATAACTGTTGCCCGATATGGTCTATCGTCATCCTTTCAATCTGCGGGGTATGTCTTATAGGCGGTATCGTAGCTATGATTACTATTTTTCTACGAAATCGTTATTAATACGGCAACAAATAAGAGCGCGGATACCGCGCTCTTATTATTTATTCAGTTACAGAGAGATATAGCTTTTCAACAAAACTCCTGTATTGCTCTCTTACATTATTCGGTTCAATTATCTTAACTTTCCCTTCAAACATAGCTATCCATGCGAAAAAGGTGCGACTTACGCGAATGGTTTCCCTTACTATGTAGCCATTCCTATCGCTTTTGGGCTTAATATCGCCAAAACGGTCTCTCATTACGTCCAATAATTCATGAGGAAAATATAGAGTTACATCTGCCTTCTCGCCGTAGTACATCCCAAATGTTTCGCATTTATATGCGTTCAGGTCAAAGTTTTCAAATTGCTTTTTCCCAGTAATTTTACTTTTTTCAACCTGTACCTCTTCCATCTTGTCTATGCGATAGCTTGCAGGATTATCGTACTTGTCGTGAAAACATACAAGATAGAAGTTTTCGCCTGAATAGACCATTCCGAGTGGGTTTACCTCATACCTCTCCCCTTCCTTACGATAAATCCTGTTCCCGCTACCGTCATAGTC
>CALXUV010000057.1 GCA_944391815.1 uncultured Clostridia bacterium
GATTTGAATCTTATTTTGCTGTTCCGTCAGGAGAAACTACTGCAAGAAACGGTAAATGGAGAAAAGGTCCGGGAATGAGCCTGATAAAAGCGATAAGCAGTGAGACAAAAGGGAAGATAATAATTGCCGAAGATCTCGGGGAGATAACCGAAAACGTGAAAAAGCTTGTGTCGGAGAGCGGTTACCCGGGAATGAGGGTGCTTCAGTTTGCATTTCTCGGTGACGATAATTCTCCTCATCTTCCGCATAACTACGAAAATAACTGCGTGGCTTATACCGGAACACACGATAATAATACTTTGCTCGGTTACGTTTGGGAATGCGATGAAAAGACAAGAAGAAAACTTTTCGCTTACTGCGGATATTCAGGCGGAGACTGGGATCACTGTTATGATTCAATAATGAGGACCATGATCGGAAGCCACGCCGGACTTGTGATTTTTCCGGTTCAGGATCTGCTTTTTTACGGAAGCGATACAAGGTTCAATACCCCCGGAAAAAGCGACGGAAACTGGAGCTACCGTCTGACAAGAGAACAACTGAAAAATATCGATCGGGTGAAATTCAGAGAGTGGAACAGAATGTACGGAAGAATATAAATTTTTGTAATCTTTTTTCTCCAATCATGTTGATATTTTGGTTTGCCGGGTGCTGATGTAAATCTGTATTTAACATAAATAAAACTATAATTATCAGTGCTGTCCTGACCGTTTTTGAAAGTCGGGGCAATAAAGAAAAAACAGAGCCGTAAAAGGTACTTAAAGCGTCCTTTTGCGGCTCATTTTTGTTACAGTCTTTTGAACATGGAATGATTTTCAAACACTTCCGAAACCTCTTAATACAAAAAGTTTTGTCTCTGAATCAGTGTTTCTTGCCGTGATGAACGCTTTTTCCGGAGAACAGGCTTTTTGGGCGAGCATATAAAAAAATCTGACGATGAAAAAAACCGCAGATTTTCCGTCAATGTAGCCTGCGGGTGCGATGTAAAGGTTGTTTTCTGAGAAAATACTTGCAGTTTTTTCATTGCCGGTAGTGCAGCCGGAACTGATGACGGTTTTGTTTTCAAGCCGGATTATTTTCGAAATTATTTCCGGAGTGAAATTTCCGCGCGGTTCTCCTTCAGAGTAAATTTCGGGGCTAAGCTGAGGCATTACAAAATTGCCGTTATCGCCGTGACAGCATATAATCAGGTATTTGTATCTGAAATCATCTGATTTGTCCGCAAGCAACGAAATAAAGTCATCCGGTCTGCCAATATATCTGACAACTGTAATGAACCCGAAATATTCGAGAGCCTGGCGAAGTACTTCGGATTCGTTACCTGTTTCGTTTAAAACAGCAATCATTACATTTTTTTCTCTCATTACAGCTCCTCCTACCGCATAAGGCGGATAATAATTAAGGTGTTGACCGAACGGTACTTTGTGAGTATTAAAATTGTTAGTTTTCAGAAAAAGTGTTGAAAAACTTTGTATTCCGGTGCAACCGGATAAACGTACTCATTTTTTTAACCGTAATAAATATGTTTTCAGAAAACAACAAAAAACTCCGGACCTCGGTCCGAAGTCTGGTGGAGACAGAGGGGCTCGAACCCACGACCTCTCGCATGTGAAGCGAACGCTCTGACCAGCTGAGCTATGTCTCCGTATTTAATTTTGTGTCGAAAACCAAGTTGAATTCCGAGTGCATCAGATGCCGACTACTTAAAAACTGTAATCCGATACGGCAAAACTAATGCATAGGTGAGAAAAGAAAAAATCTGCACCGGATTTACAGATATCCGGATGACCGATTTTAAGTTGGTGGAGACGACGGGAGTCGAACCCGTGTCCGAAAACCTCTTGACATAACTTTCTCCGCAGGCAGTCAGTCATTTAAAATTCCCTATCAAAAACGCAGACAGACATGCTTTTTATCAGGTATCCGTTTTGTTCCTGACCGGTTCAACAGAAAACCGCCGATGCAGGTTCATCGCTGACATGACGCTCCGGTCGGATCCGCGATATTATCCGAGGGAACGGGCGGCATCAGAAGCCGCGGCACTGCCGGTAAATCTTCCCGAAGGAAAATTTACTCAGGCAGCCATAGCAACTGTATCGTTGTCGTTTATTTTTTAAGTTGAGCCTTTAACGAGATTACTCAGCTCGCTGCGCTTATCATGCCTCAAAATCCCCGTCGAAACCTTTACGTCCCCATAAAAGCTCTCAAGAGCGTTAACATTATACTACAAAAACAGAAATTTGTCAAGAGTAAAAACCAAAATAGGCAGAGATTGTCAAAGAATTTTAAGGGGATTTGTCAAGAGTAAAAACGAAAATAATGCAGAGTCTGTTGCAGAATTTTGAAATATGGATTATGCCTCGATCCAGTCGGCGATTTCTTTTGGATCGTCAAGACTGTGGGGGTGATGACCGATTCCGGGTTTGATTATAAATTTTATGGGAGCGCCGGCGAGCATATAATCGGCGTACAGCAGCTTACCGTTTTCGTTAAGCGGAACTACCTCGTCGGCGTCACCCGCAACAAGGATTACCGGAATTTTATGTTTTATCAGCACCGACATGTTGTTTATCGGATTCTGAGGAAAATTTTTTACGCCTTCCCCGATTCCGTACAGTTTTCGGCAGATTTCCCAGTCGCTGCGGCTTCCGATTCCCCGGAACAGACCTCCCGGCCAGCTGAATACATCAAGCACAGGTGCGTCAAGATACAGTTTTGCAACTTTTCCGGGATAAGCGGCGGCGTAGTTGACTGCATAAAGCCCGCCTCGGCTGAACCCGAAAATCACGGCTTTACGGCTAAGTCCGAAGTTGTCCTCGATGTACGTCTGAAAATCATGCATTTTTTCAATTGCCGACGGGCAACCGAAAAGATCGCTTATGCGGTAGTAAACTAAATGCCAGCCCCGGCGCAGAAGTTCTCGGTCTACAGAGTCAAAGGCTCCCGGAAACTCGGCGCGCCAGATGTAAGGTTTGTTATTTTTTGCGCCTTGCGGAAAGATAACTGCACCTTCGTGGCCGTCAAGCATAAAATGATTTTGCTTAAATTCATCGTACATAACTTCACCCGTAACCGAAAATATTTGTTTATCGGATCTCAGACAGCTGTTCAACAAAACCAAAATAAGCCGGTTGATTTACAAACCAAGTTGAGAGGTTAATTTTTTGAACAGACCTAATTCAAGCTGCTGACCGTTTTAACCCGAAATAGGGAATCAGCATTTCAGAAATCCGAGAATTTCGTCTGCAAGCAGTACCGAACCGATTGCTCCCGGGTGAACTCTGTCCCAGGAAACTGACTGTCCCGGTCTGCTTTCCATAAATTTGTCAAACCTTGCCTGTGTATCGATTACCGGCAGACCGTGCAGTGCGGCAAGCTCTTTCAGAATATTAATGTATCTGTCAGTCATAATCCTCATTTCGTCCGATTTGTTGCTTTCCATGTAATAAGGAGTCATCAGAACGAACTCAGAATAATTTTTTGATTTTTCTATGATTTTTTCAAGATTTTTCCTGTAATCATCTTCCGTCAGCCAGCGTGATTTTTCTTCCAGATAGTCAAAATGACGCCAAACATCATTTATACCGATCATGCAGAAAACAATATCCGGTTTATGAGCGGTTACGTCCTCATCCCACCTTGCCAGAAGATCAGAGGATTTGTTTCCGCTGATTCCGGAATTGATAACGAAAATTTCCATTTCCGGGTAAAATGCTGTCAGTGAGTTTTTGACGATTCTTACATAACCGTTCCCGATCATGTCCTGTGTCGATCTCTTGTCTGCATCGGTGGTTGAATCACCGGCAAAAACTATTTTGCATCCGTTTTTCAGTTTCATGAATTTTCCTCCTTAGATTTGAATCGGGTTTGATTTTCTTCTTGTTGTTTTTATCGTTTTAATTTGTCAGAAATTTCATTTGCAAGTGTTTTCGATTGAAACGATTGGCAGTAAACTTTAAGTTGATTCCGGAACTGTTGTCACTTGAAGCGTTGAGAAATAAATAAGCCCGCTGCGGTTTGTCCCGCAGCGGGCTTTTGTGCCTCACATCAGCTCAGCTTGCGGGAGAAACATAAATCTCGCATTTGAGAGTATATTCTCCGCCGTCTGTGATATCTGTGGCAAATATGCCGGTTTCAGCATAAGTGTCACCGATATAGAACGCCCAGTAAGCCATCTGCTTGTCGTTTGAAAGCGAAGAAAGATCATCTCCGTAAACGGTGGTTACAAAACCGTCTTCAGAGTAAGGAATGATTTCTTCGTCAACCAGAGCGTCGCCGAGTTTGGTCTTTTCAGTTTTTATTGTTTCAGTTCTTGTCTGACCGTCGGCTGATATCACGTTCAGCGTGAATTCTTTCGTGTCCGCCGAAGAGCATGCCGCCTGCATTGTCAGAGCTACTGTAACAACAATGAGAAGCAGGAGGCGCAGTATTTTTCTGCCGCTTGTTCTCGTCATTGCTATGACATACTTCCTTTCCGAATGCTATTTGATTTTGCCTGCATATACGGGCAGTATTTTACAACTCATTTACAAAAAAGTCAATACTTTTCGCAAAAAAATAAAAAAATAATTTTTTCGGTTGACTTTGGTAAAACAATGTAGTATAATATGTCCAAACTTGATTGTATGGGTTAAGGAGGGTAACATGTCAAAAAGCAGAAAAATAACCAAAGCATATGAGGCGCTTCCGAAACTTCTGAAAATAGTGCTGCAGATATTTTTCGGAGTAATAATCGGCGGTGTTTACAGAATTATCCGTTTTCTCGAGACAGGAAACATTATCAGCCTTGTAGTAGGAATACTTGTTCTGGTAACCGTTATCGGTAATGTTATCATCTGGATAGTTGACCTGATAACCGAGATACTGTTCGACAGGATAATATTCTTTGCGTAATCGGTAAAATCTGAACAAAACTTCGGACAACGTATTTTGCGGATCGGATCTGCAGAATTATGTTGTCCGCTTTTTGTTAATATTAACATTTGGTTCATAAAAAATATAATTTTAACGATTGAGGAAGGCGGATAATAAATGTATACTAAACTTAAAATGGGATAAAATGTATTTTTTGTGCAGTACAAAGTTTAAAAACTATGAATATTGACATAAAACTGCAGGTTGTCACCGTTTGAAAATGGCAAATCAATTGAATGGAGGATATAAAATGGAAGGTAAAAAGCGTAAGTCCGCCGCATCGCTGAAAAGCGAAATGCCGGTGGAAAGCACGGCAATGAGTTTGCTTGACGGTATATTCGACAAGGGAACTTTCTGTCAGCTCGGAGCTTATGTTAAAAAGGTTTCCACAAAGGCTGATACCGGAGAGAAGGCAAGTGACTTTGAAGGAGTAATTACCGGTTACGGAGCCGTGGACGGAAGACTCGTTTTCGCATACGTTCAGGACGGATCGAGAATGAAAGGTGCTTTCGGAGAATACGGAGCAAAGAAAATATGCATGCTTTACGAGACGGCAGTCAAGGCAGGCGCGCCGGTCGTTGCCGTTTTCGACAGTTGCGGAGCAAAGGTCGAAGAAGGAGCATCGGCTCTTGCGGCGTATGCAAAAGTAATGAATAAAACAGCTTCTGCCGGCGGTTATATTCCGCAGATAGCTGTTGTAAGCGGAGTATGCGCAGGAAGCATGGCTGCGGTGGCGCAGATGTGTGATGTCGTTATAGCGTCAGACAAATCCGAACTCTATGTTTCATCTCCTTTTGTAACCAAGGCCAATACAACTCCTCTGGCTCTCGCCGGAAAGGGAGAGATCGACGTTGTTTGCGGTGAAGCGGAACTTGCGGGAAAAGTAAGGGAGGTCCTTGTTTATCTTCCTTCTAACTCCGAGGCTCCGGCAATGGCTGAAAATGATGACGACCTCAACAGACTTACTCCCGAAACCGAAGAACTTGTGAAGTCGGGAGATATGTACGGAGTAATCAAATCGGTAGCGGACAACGGTAAATACACGGAACTCTCTGCCGGTTACGCTCCTGAAATGATAACGGCATTGACAACAATCGGCGGTTATGGCTGCGGAATTGTGGCAAGTAACCCGAAGATCAAAAACGGAGCCATAACTCCGGATGCCGCAAAGAAAGCTGCCGGACTGATAAATCTCTGCGGTGATTACGGCATGCCTGTCGTAACACTTGTTGATTCAGTTGGAGCAGAAGCAAGTGCAGAAAACGAAAGCTCCTGCTATGCAAGTGCAGTGGCAGGTCTTGCTTACGCATATGCGCAGGCACCTACCGCCATGGTAACGGCTGTTCTCGGAAAGGCGTACGGACTTGCAGGAACTGTAATGGGAACCAGAAGCGTCGGTGCAGATGTAGTGTATGCAACTGAAAGCTCTGAGATAAGCACAATGGCACCCGAAGCTGCAGTAACGTTCCTCTACGGAAAGGAAATCGCAGATTCGGAGGCTCCCGAAAAAGCACGGAAAGAAAAGCTTGACGAGTGGAAGAGCGAGCACTGTGATCCCGCGGAAGCGGCAAGAATAGGCGAGGTCGACGACATAGTCGGTTTTGAGGAACTGCGTCAGAGAATTTGTGCGGCAATAGAGATGATGAACGCAAATATCTGAAACGGCAGGGAAAGGAATAGAATATGAATTCGATTATTTATCTTGCTGAAACAACCAAATTCGTCGATGAGTACGGAGACGATATTATCGGCAGATTTCTCGGTCACGGACTGCAGACCGCAGCGCTTGGTATGATCACCGTTTTTGTGGTTCTTAGTATAATCTGGGGTTGTCTTGAACTTTTCAGAGTTGTTCTTTACCGCAGTGAAGATAAGGGCAGCACCGAAAAGACAGTGTCTGAGCCCGCTGCGCCGGTAATTCCCGAAGCTACAGAAGAAGTCTCGGAAGACGACGGAGAAATCGTTGCGGCGATTGTAGCCGCAGTGACCGCAATGCGCAGTGAAGAGGGTACAGCTTCACCGTCTGCATTCAGAGTAGTATCATTCAGAAAAAGAAGATAAGGAAAAGGAGTAGAATTATGAAAAAGTATAACGTTACCGTAAACGGAACAATGTATGAGGTTGAAATCGAAGAAGTAACAGGCGCAGAAACAGTTGCTGAAAAACCGGCAGCTCCGGCTCCCGTAGTCAAAGCAGCTCCCGCAGCACCCAAAGCGGCGCCGAAGCCGGCAGCTCCCAAAGCAAGCGGAGCAAGCGGTGCTGTAAAGGTTGAAGCACCTATGAACGGAACAATAACAAAAGTACTTGTAAAAGTCGGAGACAGCGTAAAAGCGGGCGACAACCTTCTTACATTCGAAGCCATGAAAATGGAACAGGAAATCAAAGCTCCTCAGGACGGAACCATTGCATCAGTCAACGTATCACAGGGTGCGACCATGAATCAGGGTGATCTGCTTGTTTCGATGAACTGATCGGAAAAGCAGAAAAAACTGAAGAAAGGAACGTGTGATTTATGGCAGACGCAATAATGAACTTTTTAAAGAGCACAGGCGTTTACGAATTGTTTGCCGGCGGCGATACGGTAAAGATCCTGCAGTACATCGTAATGTACATCATAATAGGTATTCTTTTCTATCTCGCCATCGTTAAGAAATTCGAGCCGCTGCTGCTCGCTTCTATATCCTTTGGAATGCTTCTGGCAAATTTACCCGGTGCAGATCTCTTCCATATGGACTTTTTTATCAATGATTCTCTGCCGATGTCGGAAGTAGTCAAACTGGTATTCAATGAAGGCGGACTTGTTGATATACTTTATCTCGGAGTAAAAACCGGACTTTATCCGTCGCTGATATTCCTCGGAGTCGGAGCCATGACGGATTTTACTGCGCTGATAGCAAACCCGAAGAGCCTTCTTATGGGCGCAGCGGCACAGCTTGGTGTATTTGTGGCGTTTTTAGGAGCAATACTGCTCGGATTTGACCTTATGGAAGCATCAGCTATCGGTATAATCGGAGGAGCCGACGGTCCTACCGCAATACTTGTCACAAAAATACTTGCCCCGGCACTTCTCGGAGCGATAGCAATAGCGGCTTATTCGTACATGGCGCTTATACCTATAATACAGCCGCCGTTTATGAGGCTGCTGACAACGGAAAAGGAAAGAAAAATCGAGATGAAAACTCTCCGTCCGGTATCAAAGACGGAAAAGGTTATCTTCCCGATAGTAGTAACTCTTATAGTTTGTCTGATAGTACCGGACGCAACCTCGCTTGTAGGCTTCCTTATGCTCGGAAACCTCTTCACGGTATGCGGAGTTACCGACAGACTTTCAAAAACAGCGCAGAATGAACTGATAAATATAGTAACAATTATGCTCGGAGTTTCGGTCGGAGCTACTGCTAACGCTGAATCGTTCCTTGCATGGGACACTATAAAAATAATTGTTCTCGGTCTTTTTGCTTTCATAGTTTCGACAATAGGCGGACTTCTTTTCGCGAAACTCATGTGTGTGATAACGAAGGGAAAGATAAACCCCCTGATAGGAAGTGCCGGAGTTTCGGCGGTTCCTATGGCAGCGAGAGTTTCACAGATAGAGGGACAGAAAGCAAATCCGAAAAACTTCCTTCTTATGCACGCAATGGGACCGAATGTTGCGGGCGTAATTGGTTCTGCGGTCGCGGCAGGCGTACTGCTGAGCTGTTTCGGTTAATATGAAAGAAAGGGAAAAATAGTTATGGCAAAGATAAAAATATGCGAAACGGTGCTCCGTGACTCTCACCAGTCTCTCATTGCGACAAGAATGACCACGGAAGAAATGTTGCCGATACTTGAGCAGATGGACAAGGTGGGCTATTACTCACTCGAAGCGTGGGGCGGAGCAACGTTTGATGCTTGTCTGCGTTTTCTCGATGAGGATCCGTGGGATAGACTGAGAAAAATCCGTGACAGAGTAAAAAACACCAAGCTTCAGATGCTTTTCAGAGGACAGAATATACTCGGATACAGACATTATGCTGACGACGTTGTAAGTTATTTTGTTCAGAAGTCAATAGCGAACGGAATTGATATCATAAGAATATTTGATGCGCTCAACGATCCCAGAAACCTCAAAACGGCGATCGATGCGACTATAAGAGAAAAAGGACACTGTCAGGTTGCGCTTTCATATACAACATCCCCGATACACAATAACGAGTATTTCGCCAATTTCTCAAAACAGCTCAAGGAGATGGGCGCCGACTCAATCTGTATAAAGGATATGGCAGGACTTCTTAAACCGTATGATGCTTATGAGCTTGTAAAGGCGATAAAGGAGCAGATTGGCGATATGCCTCTTGAACTCCATACCCACTACACTTCCGGACTTGCGTCAATGACTGCGCTGAAAGCGGTAGAGGCGGGAGTAGATATAATCGATACTGCAATTTCCCCGCTTGCAATGGGTACTTCTCAGCCGGCAACCGAACCGATGGTTGCGGCGCTCCAGAATACAGAGTTCGATACAGGTCTTGATCTTGCACAGCTTGATGTTATTTCGAAATACTTTGATAAGCTCAGAGAAAAATACCTTGCAAACGGACTGCTTGATCCGAAAGTTCTCAAAGTCAACGTCAACGCTCTGCTTTATCAGGTTCCGGGCGGAATGCTTTCCAACCTCATATCCCAGCTTAAACAGGCTGGCAAGAGCGATAAACTTGCCGAATGTCTTGAAGAAGTTCCGAGAGTACGTAAAGATGCCGGATATCCTCCGCTCGTAACTCCTACTTCGCAGATAGTCGGAACACAGGCGGTGTTCAATGTTATAGGCGGCGAACGCTATAAGATGGTTACAAAGGAATTCAAAGGACTTGTCAGAGGCGAATACGGTAAAACACCCGCTCCGATAGCACCCGAATTTGTAGAAAAGATTCTCGGAAAGGGCGCCGAAGTAATAGATTACCGTCCTGCCGATAAGCTTGAACCGGAAATGGATAAGCTCCGTGAGAAATGCAAAGTCTGGGCTGTCGACGGAAAGATCAGCGACGAGGATGTTCTTTCTTACGCGCTGTTCGAACAGGTAGCGGCGAAATTCTTTGACAACAGAGAGAAGAAACGCCTCGGAATTGACGGCAAAAATTCCGATTCCGAACTCGGCGTACACGCAATATAATAACACTGAAAGGACATTGCGCTTCGGCGTGATGTCCTTTTTACTTTCCGAAAATATTTTTTTACAGCTGAAAATGAAAATTCGGGCATAGTAATTTGAATTTATTTATTAATAATCATTAAATTTATTTAAAACAGTTGACTTGCGGGAAAAATAAGTCTATAATAAAAAGGAAATGAAAAGATTATATACCGCAAAATACGAAAAGAGGAATAGGAAATGGCAAAAATAGATATAATATCAGGTTTTCTCGGAGCCGGAAAAACTACGCTTATTAAGAAACTGATTACCGAAGCTTTTAAAGGCGAAAAGCTTGTCCTTATTGAGAATGAATTCGGAGAAATAGGTATTGACGGCGGATTTTTGAGCGATGCAGGAATAAACATAACTGAAATGAATTCCGGCTGTATATGCTGTTCGCTGGTCGGAGATTTCGGAAAGGCTCTTGAAAAAGTTCTTGACGAATATCATCCTGACAGAATTCTTATAGAGCCGTCCGGCGTCGGAAAGCTGTCCGATGTTATTGAAGCGGTGAGAAAAATTGATAATCCGGAAGCACAGCTCAACTCTTTTACTACCGTATGCGATGCCGGTAAATGCAAAATGTATATGAAAAATTTCGGTGAATTTTACAATAACCAAGTGGAATTTGCCTCAGCAATAATCATGAGCCACACCGGAAAGCTGAGTGAAGAAAAAATTTCTGAGGCTTACCGTATGCTCAGAGAAAAAAATCCGGAAGCGATAATAGTAACCACTCCGTGGGAACAGCTTACCGGCAGTCAGCTGTTAAGCGCAATAGAAGGAAGCGACAGTCTGAAAAATGAGATAGATGAGCTTGTTGCCAAGGCTCACAGTCATCATGTGGATGAAGAATGTGAACATCACCATCACGACGATGAAGAAGAATGCTGCCATCACCACCATCATGACGATGAAGAAGAGTGTTGCCATCATCACCATCATGACGATGAAGAAGAGTGCTGTCATCACCACCATCACGACGATGAAGAAGAATGTTGCCATCACCACCATCATGACGATGGTGAAGAATGTCACGGACACCACCATCATCACCATGCAGATGAAGTTTTCACGAGTTGTGGGTTCGAAACAACTGTAAGATTTACTGATGAACAGATAAAGAACATGCTTTCGCAGCTTGAAAATGAAAACGAGTACGGGGTAATTCTCAGGGCAAAAGGAATAGTTATGGCTCAGGACGGCGGTTGGATACATTTTGATTACGTCCCCGGTGAGCCTGATGTGCGCCGCGGAAGCGCAGGAATAACCGGCAGACTTTGCGTTATCGGTTCAAAAACCGACAGAGATAAGATAGCAAAGCTTTTCGGTATCTGATTTTTCGGATAACAATAGTCTTGCTATCTGAGCTCTTGGCTGTTTTACCGAGGCAGATATTCTAAGCTCTGACTGATAAATCTTTTTAGGGTTGAGGGACATTCCGGCTTTAAGGCGAATTACATCAAAAGGCAGACTTTATTAATTGCAGGACATTATATGGGCTTGCGGCAGATGTCAGCATTTTAAAAGTTGCGGAGCAGTTTATATATCTCTTGGTTTATCAGCTGAGGGTGTGGCTTAAGTGTCCGCCGGAACGACTTTTAAAGATCCGGAATCGGATGAAAGCAATTCAATTATTTAAGCAGGGAGAAAATTATGGAAATACCGGTTTATTTGTTTACGGGTTTTCTCGAATCCGGAAAAACCAAAATGATAACGGAAACTATGGCTGATAAACGGTTTCAGAACAAAGAACGAACCCTTATACTTGTTTGTGAAGAGGGCATCGAAGAGTACGACACTGCAAAATTCAGCGGTAAGGTCTTTGTTGAAAATTTTGAAAACGAGGAAGATATCAGCACCGAAAAACTTTCCGCTTTGCTGAAAAAACACAACGCCGACAGAGTAATGGTTGAATACAACGGCATGTGGAACATAGGTACTTTTTATGATGCGCTTCCGGAAAACTGGTTTGTTTATCAGGAAGTTATGTGCGTTGACAGCGGTACGTTTGAAGTCTATAACGCCAATATGCGTACCCTTATGTATGATAAGCTTTCAGGATGCTCCGTGGTGTTTTTCAATCGTTGCAGTGACAGCACCGATGTAATGAAGCTCCATAAGGAAGTAAGGGCGGTAAGCAGAACGGTCGGCATAGTTTATGAGTACACAGACGGAAGAATCCAGCAGGATAACATAGAAGATCCTCTTCCGTTCGATATAAACGCACCCGTAATTGAGATTGCAGACAGGGACTATGCTATATGGTATCGTGATATGTCCGAGGATATGAAAAAATATATCGGGAAAACAGTCAGATTCAAAGGCATCGCGGCAAGGGACAGCAGTCTCGGCGGGGGAGAGTTCGCTTTCGGGAGAATGGTAATGACTTGCTGTGAAGCGGATACTTCTTTTCACGGACTGATAGCAAAAGGCAAAACGGATTTTGAAGTAAAAAACGGTGACTGGCTTCTGATTGAAGCGGTGCTTAAAAAAGAAAAGCATAAAATGTACGGCGGTTACGGTCCTGTTCTTCAAATCGTAAAAGCTGAAAGAACCGAGGCGCCTGAAAATCCGGTAGCGTCTTTTGTCTGATAGCGGAGGAAAGACAATTGTTCAGATACGAAACTCATTGCCACACAAGTGAAACTTCAAAATGCGCAGTAACACCTGCAAAGGAATTTGTCCGTTTTTTCAAAAGTAAGGGTTATGACGGGGTGTTTATAACCGACCATTTTTTCAGGGCAAATATAGTCGATATTCCGGAAGGTTACAGCTGGGAGCAGAAGGTTGATGTTCTTCTGAAAGGATATGAAAACGCAAAAGCGGAAGGAGACCGGATAGGTCTTGATGTTTTTCTCGGATGGGAGTTCGGATATGAATCGCTCCATTTGCTCACTTACGGGCTTGACCGTGAATGGCTTCTTTGTAATCCGGATCTGATCAAACTCGATTACAAACAATACTGTGACCGTGTCCACAAATCCGGCGGTTTTATAGTTAACGCCCATCCATTCAGGGCGATAAAGGGTGTTGTAAGGCTTCTGCCTTATGACAGCGATGCGGCGGAGGTAATCAACGGCGCCAATGCCGATAACGAAAGAAGCAGAATTTATGCGGAAATGATGGGGCTACCGTTTACGGCAGGTTCGGATATACACAATATTGCCACAAAGGCAAATCTTGCGGGAGTGCTTTCCGAAACAAAATTCAACTCGGTTTACGATTATATCGATGCGGTAAAAAAACGCAGACTTCAGCTTTTTGAGTGCAAAAATGACTGAAAAATCTTTCAAAAATCAGTTAAGTGAAATAAATAACGGTGAAAAAAGCTTTTTTAAGTAAAGTAGGTCCATTAAAATCATAAGATTTCAAAAACATCCGGCAGTCAAGGATATGCGTCCGAAGCTGCCGCTTTTTTTGCCGGAAAGTTATCCGGATAAATTTACGGGAGGTTCAGCGGTTTTGATGTGATGTGCTTCCCGTAAAGGTAAAAAATGTATAAACAATCGCAAAAAATACGTTAAAGGACTTGCAATTTGAGGTAATATATATTATAATAAATAAAACGGTCTGAAGAGCCGTATATAAGGAAAGGATATCCGGGTATGAGTACGCTCAGATACAAAAGAGTCTTGCTTAAACTGTCCGGTGAAGCGCTCGCCAAAGACGCCGACGGACTGTATAATTATTCTTTCATGGAAGAGGTTACCGCAACAATAAAAAAGTGCCTCGACATCGGTGCTGAAATAGCCGTGGTCGTAGGCGGAGGCAATATATGGAGAGGCAGACAGGGTGGCGGAATGGACCGCGTGCGGGCAGATAAAATGGGAATGCTCGCCACTGTCATGAATTCGGTTGCCTTGCAGGATTCGTTCATTTCAGCCGGCATAGACGCAAGGATACTTACGGCTGTTACCGTGCAGGGTGTCGGGGAATGCTTTGAAAGGGATAAAGCCGACAGATATCTGCGGGAAGGAAAGCTCGTGATATTCGGAGCCGGAACCGGTTGCCCTTACTTTACAACCGATACCACCGCACTCCTCAGAGCCTGTGAAATTTCTGCCGATGCCGCTCTGTTTGCCAAGAACGTCGACGGAGTATACACAAAAGACCCTAAGGTTTTCAGCGATGCGGTCAAACTCGAAAAAATAACGTATGAAGAAGTAATACGCGAAAGACTCGGTGTAATAGATCTTACCGCAGCGACGTTCGGGCTTGAAAATAAAATGCCGGTCGTGCTTTTCGGTCTGAACAATCCGGAGAACATATACAGGGCAATAACAGGAGAAAATACCGGAACATTGCTCACAGTCTGAGTAAGCCCGCAAATTTCCGGATTACGGAAGTAAATGTTGCAGTAAAACGTTCGGTGATGTCACCGTTCCGATTTCCGGAAACTGTTTTTAAAAGACAAAAGTTTCGGGCAGCGCAGTAAACTCTGAAATCAACTTTTGTCGGAAAAACGCTTATACCTGTAACCTTGGCTTGTAAATGTGAAACGGACAGATGAATAACTGAATTATTTTGCTTTATTAAGCATAAAATACGAAAGGAACAACACTATGAAACTGGAAACAAAAGAATTTGAGGCAAAAATGCAGAAGTCCCTTCAGGGATTTGAAAAAGAACTCGCAACAATCAGAGCCGGAAGAGCAAACCCGGCAGTACTTGATAAAGTAACCGTTGATTATTACGGCTCACCCACGGCAATAAACGGTGTGGCTTCAATAGCTGTTCCGGATGCCAGAACCATAACAATAACTCCCTGGGATATGTCATTGCTCAAACAGATAGAAAAGGCAATACTTGCTTCTGATCTCGGAATAGTACCGCAGAACGACGGAAAAATGCTCAGACTCAACTTCCCGGCTCTCACCGAGGACAGAAGAAAAGAAATAGTCAAACAGATTCAGAAAATGACAGAGGAAGCAAAGGTCGCAGTAAGAAATATCCGCCGTGAAGCTAACGACAAGTGCAAGGACATGAAGAAAAGCGGCGACATGACCGAGGATGAACAGAAAGCATCCGAGAAAAATATACAGGATCTTACCGACAAATACGTAAAACTGCTTGAAAACGTTCAGGCGGCAAAAGAAAAGGAAATAATGTCGATATAATCCGGAAAGCGTAAGAATCAGCGTATGGATAAAATGGAAATGCCGCAGTACGATGAAAGCGGACGTCTTTTGAGAGTCGGCAGGGATTTAAAACATATAGCTTTCATAATGGACGGAAACGGCAGATGGGCAGAACGCCGGGGGCTTTCAAGAGAAAAGGGGCATACAGAAGGCATGAAAGCCTTTGAAAAGGCGGTTAAATACTGCGGCGAGTTAGGCCTTGAAGTAATGACAGTGTATGCTTTTTCCACTGAAAACTGGAAAAGACCGGAGAGAGAAGTCAGAAAAATAATGGCTTTGCTTGAAAAGTACCTCGATAAACTGCTTGAAAAGGCGTCAGAGTACGAGGTAAGGGTGAGGTTCATCGGAGAAAGAAAATCGCTTTCCGACAGACTTCAGCAAAAAATCGTAATGGCGGAAGACGCTACTTCTAAGTACGGCCGAATTTTAAATATAGCGCTTAACTACGGAGGACGGGCAGAAATAACTGCCGCAGTCAATAAACTTATATCAGCAGGCAGACGTACCGTCAGTGAGGATGATATAAGCGGAGCGCTCTATACCTCCGGTATACCGGATCCTGATCTTATTGTGAGAACGGCGGGAGAGCAAAGGCTTTCAAATTTTCTTCTCTGGCAGTCGGCATATTCGGAGTTTTATTTTACGGATACTCTTTGGCCGGATATTGATGAAGCGGAAATACAAAGAGCAGTAGAAAACTATTACAAAAGAACGAGGCGCTTCGGTGCGGTCAGATAAACCGGTGCCGCCGGGATAAAGGATGTGATTTATTGTTTCGACGGATAATGACGGCAATTGTGGGGATACTTATCCTCATTCCCTTTCTGGTGTTTTCAAATGATTGGCCGCTGATACTTATGACAAGCGTCATCGGAGTTCTGGCAGTGTTTGAAATACTGAGGTGTACGGGTCTTGTAAAGCAGATTCACCTGACTGTTATTTCCTTAGCGACTGTTTTGTTTGCACAGATCGCAACCAGAATCCTGACTGTTGACAGATATCTGACAGTGGCTCTGATAGTGTATATGGTGTATGCCGTAATTTCAATGACATTTTCTGTTTTCTCAAAGGGAAAGATACAGCTTTCGGATCTCTGTCAGTCTGCTATGATCATCGTTTATGTCAGTTTCGGGCTTTCATGCCTTACACTGCTTCGTGATTTCAGCGAGGAGTACGGACTTGTGCTTTTCCTTCTGGCGTTCTTTGTTCCTTGGGTTTGCGACGCAATGGCTTACTTTGTAGGGGTGTTTTTCGGAAAGCATAAAATGATTCCGGACGTAAGCCCGAAAAAAACCGTCGAAGGAGCAGTGGGCGGAATAGTGGGAGTTGTACTTGCAACCGTAATATTCGGACTTGTAATGCATTTCGGATTCGGAAAACAGCCGAATTATTTTCTGCTCATAGCGCTTGCGTTAATCGGAGGATTGGTGAGCCAGTGGGGAGACCTTATAGCATCGCTGCTGAAAAGAGAATACGGCATAAAGGATTACGGAAAGGTATTTCCCGGACACGGCGGAGTTATGGACAGGTTCGATTCGCTGTTTTCGGTATCGATATTCATTTTTGCGGCGTGCAAACTGTTTGAACAGGTTACGCTTTTTGTGAGTTGGTAAAATGGAAATAAAAAACATAGACGTTCTTGGTGCAACAGGCTCGGTCGGACTTCAGGCTCTTGATGTTGCAAAACGTATGAATCTGTCAGTCGGAGCGATAAGCTGCGGAGCAAATACCGAAAAAGCTGAAGAAATAATTCGTCTTTTCGGCGTGAAAATGTGTGCGGTCGCAGACGAAAGCAAAGGAAAGCTCCTGAAAGCCGCAGTAGCCGATACGGAGTGTAAAGTTTATTCCGGCGAGAATGCAGCGGCTGATGTTGCTGCCGAAAGCCGTTCGGAACTTTCAGTCAATGCAATAACCGGTATAGCCGGGCTGATGCCTACCGTAAGAATACTTGAAAGCGGAAAAGAGCTTGCGCTGGCAAATAAAGAAAGTCTGGTCACCGCCGGACGCTACGTAATGGCGCTTGCGGCGGAAAAAAAGAAGGAAATACGTCCGGTGGACAGCGAACACTGTGCGATCCGGCAGTCGCTGAGAGCCGGAAAACGAAGTGAAATAAAAAAAATAATACTTACGGCGTCGGGTGGACCTTTTTTCGGGTATACTAAAGAACAGCTGGCGGAGGTTACGGCGGAGCAGGCACTGCGTCATCCGACATGGAAAATGGGACAAAAGATAACGATTGACAGCGCAACGCTGATGAATAAAGGCTTTGAGATAATCGAAGCATGTCACCTTTTCGGAACCGACACGGAAAACACCGAAGTTATAATACATCGGGAAAGCATAATCCACTCGATGGTGGAATATAAAGATAATATGATTATGGCACAGCTCGGGGTTCCGGATATGAGGTCGTGTATACAGTATGCGATAACCGCTCCGGAAAGATGCGAAGCGGTAAGCGGCGAACTGGATTTTGCGTCCGTTTCAAAAATGACCTTCTTTAAACCCGATGAGGAGACCTTCCCGTTACTGCGGCTTGCAAAAGAAGCATACCGCAGAGGAGGCAGCTGCGGAGCTGCGCTCAACGGTGCAAACGAAGCGGCTGTAAGCATGTTTCTTCGGGGTAAAATAACGCTTCCGGCACTGTTTGAAGCAGTGGAAAAAGCGACGCTTGAGTCGTATACGGACGGTTGGAGTCCGGATGCGGTTTTTGAAGCCGACAGAAAGGCAAGAGCGGCTGTGCTGAGATATACAAACGGAGGATAACTGGAATATATGGAGGCAGTAAAGGTATTTGTGCTCACGGTGATTGTATTCGGAGCGCTTATATTCGTACATGAACTGGGGCATTTTCTCGCCTGTCGCATTTTCGGCGTAAAAGTCAATGAATTTGCGATAGGTATGGGACCTAAACTGATTTCCTTCAAAGGCAAAAAATCATCAACGGTTTATTCGATACGTGTTTTGCCTATCGGAGGTTTCAACAACATTGAGGAAGAAATACCCGGGCAGAAATCCGGAAAAGAAAGCGGAGAGGAAAACATTCAGGGCGAAGCTTTTCCTTTCGGAAACCCGGAATCGGATCCAACCGCGGTAACTGCGGAGATAAAAAAAGGGCAGTACACGTTCAGTTCAAGACCTGTCTGGCAGAGAATGATAATAATAGTTGCCGGTGCGGCGATGAATCTTCTGCTTGGATTTCTGCTGATGACAATAGTAGTGCTACGTACTGACAACTATGCTTCAACCACGATATACAGCTTTTACGATGTAGAAAGCGGAGCGGAAATAAGCGAATTCAGCGGACTTAAAAGCGGAGATGAAATTCTGAAGGTGGGCAAAAGGCGTGTCCACACCGGAGACGAACTTGTGTACGCCGTGTTTGCTGACGGTGCGCAGAATCTTGACATAACGGTACTGCGTGACGGACAGAAAATCGTCATAGAGGACGTAACCTTCCCGACTGGAAACGAAGCGGGAATAATTTACGGAATACGCAATTTCATAGTATACGCCGAGGAAAAGAATTTCGTTAATACCGTAAAACAGGCGTATTTCGGCAGTATCAGTTCCATGACGCAGGTTTTTGATTCTCTTAAAGGACTGATAACCTGCAAATACGGAATTCAGCATATATCCGGTCCGATAGGAATCGGTGAGGTTATAGGTCAGGCGGCAAAACTCGGAATAGACTCGCTGCTGATGATCTCGGTTCTGTTAAGCATGAACCTTGGAATTTTCAACCTGTTGCCAATTCCGGGACTTGACGGCGGAAAGTTCGTTTTCCTTGCGATAGAGGGAATACGTCGGAAGCCGCTTCCGAGACAGATTGAAGAAAATGCGACCATGGTCGGAATGATGCTGCTTTTCGCACTGATAATCGTGGTTGCGTTCAAGGACATATTTACACTCGCACGTTGAAAGAGGTTGACTTAATTACAAAATCCAATCCTGAAAGCGTCTGCGGAAAGAGTGAATCTGTCCGCAGATTTGTTTTTAATGGTTGAAATGAAACGTGCCGAAAGTTTCGGACGTTGAATGTGCTTGCGTTACGCAGGTTTAAAAAGTCATACTGATGCTCAGGGTGGAACAGCAATTCATCATTTTAAGTACACGGGCGACAAAGTACGAAAGAGATTGCAGTCAAAGACAGCATACGACAGTACAAAACGGTATAACAGTCAAAGACAGCAGCGTCTGACACTGTATAGAAACGCTTTTGCAGTCAAAGACATTTTCAGATCAATAGACAGAATACTTAACGGTATTTTGAAAATTATGGTAGAAAATAAAACAGCCGGAAGGCTGGTACTGATATTTTGTATAAAAAGGTGAGAGGCAATGACTGAAAGAAGAAAGACAAAGCAGATAAAAGTCGGGAAACTTGTGATCGGAAGCGAAAGCCCGATAAGCGTGCAGTCGATGTCAAATATCCCTGCGTTCGAAACCGATAACTGCGTACGTCAGGCACTTGAAATGCAAAAGGCAGGATGTGAAATTTTCAGATTTGCCGTTCCGGATGTCAGCTGCGCTCGGGTTTTTTATAAAGCCAAAGAAAGCGGCGTTACTATGCCGCTTGTGGCTGATATACACTTTGATTACAGAATTGCAGTCGAATGCGCCGAAGCGGGTGCGGACAAGATCAGGATTAATCCCGGTAACATCGGTGACGACAGCAAAATAAAAGAAGTGGTCAGAGCGTGCCGTAAAAACGGACTTCCGATAAGAATCGGAGTAAATTCCGGTTCGCTTGAAAAAGAGCTTCTGGCAAAATACGGTTATCCGAGTCCGGAAGCACTTGCGGAAAGCGCACTTAACCATGCGAAATTGCTTGAAAAATTTGACTTTTACGACATTGTTATATCGATCAAATCGTCAGATGTGCGTAACATGATTGCGGCAAACCGTATACTGGCAGAAAAATGCGACTATCCGTTGCATATCGGTGTAACTGAGGCTGGAACACCGGACAGCGGAATGCTGAAAAGCGCAGTGGGAATAGGTTCGCTGCTCTGTGACGGAATAGGGGATACGGTAAGGGTTTCACTCACGGCTCATCCGGAAGAGGAAATCAAGGCGGCAAGAAAAATTTTAAAGGCAGTCGGCTACTGCGAAAGCGGAATAAATATAATATCCTGTCCTACCTGCGGAAGAACACGCATAGATCTGATAAAACTGGTAAGCGAATTTGAGAGCAGGCTCGGAGAGATAAAGAACAACAGAAAACTGACAGTTGCACTTATGGGCTGCGCAGTCAACGGCCCCGGAGAAGCAAGAGAAGCCGATATAGGTATAGCCGGAGGTAACGGAGAGGCTGTTCTTATAAAGAAAGGCGAAACGGTAAGAAAGATCAGCGAGGATAACATAATCGATGCGCTGATAGATGAAATAAACGGAATGTGAAAGAAAGGACGGCGAATGCAAAATGGCGGCAAAAAGACTGGATGAATATCTGTCGAGATATAATGCCGAAGGGCTGCAAAAGGAAATACTTGCATCCGCCGGAGAATATAAATGCAGAGTAAATAAAGAGAGAAAGATGCTTGAAATAAAAGCTGATTTCCCGAGAATTTACAGAAAAAAAGACATAAGGAGACTTGAAGAAGGCATAAAAACCGCTTACGGGCTGAGCTTTGTACATATAATCACACATTACGGCAGAGAGCTTTTTTCAAAAAGCTATATAGACGAAATGCTTGAGGAGCTTCAGTTCAGGGGAGCGGTGGCAAAAGGATTTTTTTGCGATTACGAATACAGCGTTGATACCGAAAAATTCAAAATACAGATAAAAGTAGGATTTTCCGAGGACGGCGGAATAGGTCTGATGTATTCCGACAACACCCATAAAATCGCTTCGGAAATATTATCGGATGAATTTGACCTCAACTTTGCAGTTGAAATAGTGAGGGATGAGACTAAAGCGGAAAAACTTGAAAAGACAGCCCTTGATATACGAAAGAAAATAATAGGGGAAATACCTACCGTAAAACCCGTAGTTGCCGAAAAAGCGTCGGTAGTAAAAAATCCGCAGGGAGTAATAAGTCAGAGCGAAAGTTCTGTAATTTCCGGATACATGGATTTTGATATTACCGAACCGGAGCTGATTTTCGGAGAAGATTTTGAAATAAAGGGAGTTTCACCGCTTTTTGATGCTTGGGAAAACGACCGCAAAACCAAAAATGTCGTCGGAAAACTGTTCGGAACAGAACTCAGGGAGATAAGCCGGGGTAAAAAAACGATAATAACTTTTTGCCTTACCGATAACGAAAGCTCTCTCCCCTGCAAAATGGTTGTCGGTAGCGAAGAAGGAATTAAGTTAAGCGAAATATTTTCCGGACAGCCCGATGTTTGCATAAGAGGGGTGCTGACCGAAGATAAATTTACCTCTTCAAACGAATTTCAGCCTTTTTCCATCAAGAAGATTAAAAGCCAGCCGCACAGAAGCGATAATTCCGAAAACAAAAGAGTTGAACTGCACATGCACACCCAGATGTCACAGATGGATGCAGTTACGGATATAAAACAGCTTCTCAAAACGGCAAAAAAATGGGGACATAAAGCGATAGCGATAACCGATCATTCCTGCCTTCAGGCTTTTCCGCCGGCAATGGAAGCTCTTCAGAAGATGGGCGGCGGAATTAAAATTCTTTACGGAGTGGAGGTCTATCTTGTAGACGATACGGCAAAAGCCGTTTTCGGGAGCAAAGAAAGCTCATTTGAGGATGAATTTGTGGTTTTCGACATTGAAACCACCGGGCTTTCCTTCGTGTCCGACAAAATTATCGAAATCGGAGCTGTTCGGTATAAAAACGGTGAAATAACCGACAGATTCGATACATTTGTCAACCCCGGAACGAAAATTCCCGATGAAATAGTAAAACTTACTTCGATAACGGACGATATGGTCGCCGATGCCCCCGGGATAAAAGAAGCGCTTACCGCCTTTCTTGATTTCTGCAAGGACGCGGTGCTTGTAGCACATAACGCATCTTTTGACACGACGTTCATAAGAGCTGCTTGTGGCGGCGCAGGACTGGAATTCACAAATACTTACCTTGACACATATGCAATTTCACGTTTTGTCAATACCGACCTTAAAAAGCATAACCTTGAAGCTTTAAGGGATTACTTCGGGCTTGATGATTTTCACCATCATCGTGCGTCGGATGACGCCGCGATAACCGCCGAAATATTCGGAAAAATGTGTGAAAAGCTGAAAGAAGACGGAATAACCGATACCGTTCGTATGTCGCAGGTAATGGCGGACAGTGCCGATCCGAAAAAGATCAAAGATGTTTACCATACCATTCTGATTGCCAAAACCCAGGCAGGACTCAAGAATCTGTACAAAATAGTTTCAAAAAGCTACGTAGATTATTTTTATTATCAGGCGAGAGTGCCGAAAACGGTTTTACGAGAATACAGAGACGGAATTATAGTCGGTTCGGCGTGTGAACAAGGAGAGCTTTACCGAGCGGTCGTTCAGAATAAAAATGACGAAGAGCTTAAACAGATAGCGGAGTTTTACGATTATCTTGAAATCCAGCCGCTGTGCAATAATGCGTTTATGCTGGATAAATCCGAAAGGGATTCGATGAAGAGCACCTCGGATTACAGCGCACCCGGATTTGAAAAAATACGGAATTTCAACAGAAAGATTGTGCAGCTCGGAGAAATGCTCGGTAAGCCGGTATGCGCCACATGCGACGCTCATTTTTTAAATCCGGAAGACGAAATATACAGAAAAGTGCTTATTCACGGCAAATTCAAGGACGCCGACAGCGATACCGGACTTTATCTGCGGACAACCGAGGAAATGCTTGAAGAGTTTTCCTATCTCGGAAGCGAAAAAGCTTATGAGGTAGTCGTTGAAAGCACAAACCGCATTGCCGATATGGTTGACGGGGAGATACTGCCGATACCGAAAGGAAGCTACACTCCGAAAATTCCGGGTGCTCCGGAAGAGCTTCAGGCGATGTGCTGGAAGAGGGCGAAGGAGTGGTACGGAGATCCTTTGCCGACCATCGTCGAGGACAGACTGAACAGAGAGTTAAAACCCATAATAGATAACGGCTTTGCGGTTCTCTATATAATTGCCCAGAAGCTTATCGCAAACAGCGAAAGCAAAGGGTATCTGGTCGGATCGAGAGGCTCGGTCGGCTCGTCTTTTGTTGCCACAATGGCAGGCGTTTCCGAAGTCAATCCCCTTCCGCCGCATTACCGCTGCCCGAAATGCAAAAACAGCGAGTTTTTCCTGCACGGCGAAGTAGGATCCGGTTTTGACCTGCCGGACAAAAACTGTCCGGTTTGCGGAACAAGATATATCTGTGACGGACATGAAATTCCGTTTGAAACGTTCCTCGGATTCCACGGTGAAAAATCGCCCGATATAGACCTTAACTTTTCCGGCGACGTACAAGCTGACGCGCATAAGTACTGCGAAGTGCTTTTCGGAGCGGAAAACGTTTTCAGGGCGGGAACGCTCGGAACGATTGCGGAAAAAACGGCGTTCGGTTTCGTGAAAAAATATATGGAGGAAACCGGAAAAAACCTCAACCGTGCCGAAGTCCAGCGGCTTGTCGGCGGATGCGTGGGAGTAAAAAGAACGACCGGTCAGCATCCCGGGGGAATAGTCGTAATTCCGCACGAATACGAAATATACGATTTTACGCCGGTTCAGCATCCGGCTGACGACGTAAACACCGATGTTGTCACAACCCATTTTGATTTTAACCACCTGCACGATACCATACTGAAACTTGACTGTCTCGGACACGATGTGCCTACCAAATACGTGTATATGGAAAAGTTTTCAGGAGTAAAGATAGCCGACGTGCCGATGAACGACAGAAAGGTTTATGACCTTTTGCTTTCTCCGGAACCGCTCGGGGTAAAACCGGAAGATATAGATTCAGAGACGGGAACGTTCGGACTGCCGGAGCTCGGTACAAGTTTCGTCAGGCAGATGCTCATCGAGGCAAAGCCGAAAACGTTTTCAGATCTTCTGCAGATCTCAGGTCTTTCTCACGGAACCGGAGTATGGCTCGGAAACGCAAGAGACCTGATAGCGGACGGAACTTGTACAATATCGGAGTGTGTCGGAACAAGAGATTCAATAATGGTTTACCTGATACACGCCGGACTTGATCCGTCGGACGCGTTCAATATTATGGAAACGGTGCGTAAAAAAAATAAATTCCTTTCCGAAAAACAGATTGAGATCATGAGAAGCCATAACGTTGCGGAATGGTATATCACCTCCTGCAACAAAATTGAATACATGTTCCCGAAGGCACACGCCGTTGCCTACGATATAACTGCGATAAGGCTGGGCTGGTACAAAATTTACCATCCGATAGCGTTTTACGCAGCTATGTTTACAGTAGCGCCGGGAGGGTTTGATGCCGAAATAGTCATAAAGGGTAAGGAGTTTGTCAGAAACTACATAAAAGAAATAAACGAAAAAGGAAGAGATGCGTCAGCTGCCGAAAAAGATCTGATCCCGATACTTCAGCTGGTGGTTGAGTGCAATGCAAGAGGCATAGATTTTCTTCCGGTTGACCTTTACCGTTCCAAAGCAAGTCAATTTACTCCGGAGGACGGAAAGATAAGAATGCCGTTTTCGTCACTGCCCGGAATGGGAATGAAGGCGGCGGAAAGCATCGAGCAGATAGCGTCCGAGGGAGAAATTTATTCCGTTGAGGAGCTTCGCGAGAGATGTAAGATTTCAAAAACGCATATAGAAATACTCAAACGCAACGGAGTGCTTGACGGACTTGACGATACGGCACAGATGAGATTTTTTTAAAGACTGAAAGAAAGGTGAAAAAATGGCTGGTAACAAGAGAAACGTTCCTGCTGGAACAAGAGACATAATGTTTGAAGAGGCAAGACTGTACCGAAGTCTTCAAAACAAACTGACCGACCTGTATACCGGGCTCGGATTTTCGGAAATAATGACTCCCGGCATAGAGCATTACGATGTTTTTGAAGCCGGAAGCACACTTCCTCAGGAAAGTATGTTCAAACTGACTTCATCCGACGGCAGACTTCTGGTTTTACGTGCCGACAACACAACGCCGATTGCCCGTGCGGTTGCCTGCAAACTTTCGGGAGAGGGAGTTACCAGACTGTTTTATCATCAGAGGATATACAGATTAAGCGAAGGATACAAAGGCAGAAGAAGCGAAATAATGCAGAGCGGTGTTGAAATACTCGGCGCAAAGGGGATTCAGAGTGACCTTGTTTGTATGCAGACGGCACTCGAAACAATGGCGGCGGTATGCCCGGACTACAAGCTGGAAATAGGGCACGTCGGATATTATAACGCAATGATTTCAGAGCTTGAACTTGACACCGAGCAGCAGGGAAAGATCAGAAAGCTGGTTGAAGCCAAGGACGCCAATAAGATAGAAAACTACGGCAAAATCAAGAAAATACCGTTCCTTTTCGGAGGAGCAGAGGTTTTCAGCGAGGCGGCTGACCTTGCAAAAGGTAACAGCAAGGCGCTTTCGGCACTTGAATATCTGAAAAAGATATACACTGCGCTTTGCGACGCCGGATACGGTGACAGAATCCTTATAGATCTCGGCATAGTTCATTCGCTTGATTATTATACCGGAGTTGTGATGAAGGGTTATATGGCGGGAGCAGGCGAACCGGTACTTGCCGGCGGAAGGTATGACACACTGCTGTCGAAATTTGACAGAGATGTGCCTGCAACCGGTTTCGGATTAAACGTAAGCGAGATAGCAGATACCCTTACAAGAGAAAAAGCGGACAAAACTGAAATTCCGCAGTCAAAGGGAAACGCAGTTTATTTTGACGAAAATACTTTTTCGCAGGCGCTTGAATACGTAAAAGCTAATCCCGGAAGTTATCTTTCGGCGCTCGGAAAAGAAAATGACTGAAAAGAGCATAATATTTCAAATTAACCCGATATCTCCGTGCCGACAGTGCATAGCTGGTGTATAACGGGTATGTACAGAACGGAATTTTATCGGCGCAGGTGTTTTTCTGACTTTTTCGGATTGCATAGGAAAAAGTTATGGGAAACGTTTAAGGCTCTGCGTAAACCGGTATAATACGGTATTTTTACAGTGGACGATATCGAATTTTTATAAGGAAAGGGTAACAAAATGCTTCGCATAGCTTTGACAAAGGGAAGAATTGAAGAGAAAGCGGTCGAGTATCTCAGCAAAAGCGGATATGATACATCGGAGCTTGATAAGGATAAGAGAGGCAGAAAACTTCTGTTTAAAGTCGGAAGCGAAATAGAAGTAGTGCTGGCAAAGGCGGCAGACGTAATCACATACGTTGAAAGAGGGGTATGTGACGGCGGGGTGGTAGGAGAAGATACCATAATGGAAGCCGGAGCAAACGTCTATGAGCTGCTTGACCTTGAATTCGGCAAGTGCAGATTTGCGCTTGCGGGGATAAAAGGAAAGAATTTTTATGAGGGAAGCGGACATAAAATAATCGCTTCCAAATACCCGGAAGTTACAAAAAAATATTTCAACGAAAAAGGTTTAGACGTCGAAGTGGTAAAAATCGAAGGCAGCGTAGAGCTTGGACCTTTGCTCGGACTTTCTGATGCAATAGTGGATATAGTTGAAACCGGTTCCACTCTGAAGGCAAACGGGCTGGAGGTTTATGAGGATGTCGCACAGATATCCGCAAGATTTATTGCCAACGTGTCCAGAATAAAAACAAAAAAGAATGAATTTGACAAACTGATTGCCGCTCTTTCGGAAACGGTAAAAAAAGAGAGACAGAACAGCTGAGGGAGAAACGGAATGTTGAAAATATATGATGAGAAAAATTTGTCGGAACTGATTGAAAAGCTGGAAAACAGAGGCTCCGGTGCCGACGGAAATATAGAAAATTCGGTAAAAAATATTCTTGAAAGCGTAAAAGCAAACGGGGATAAGGCGGTTTTCGAGCTTTGTGAAAAATTTGACCGGGTAAAACTTGATTCACTTATCTTAAGCCAAAGAGAAAAAGAAGAGGCGACAGCAAAAGTTCCCCCGGAGCTGAAAGAGACCATCCGCAAAGCGGCTGCAAACATTGAGGATTTCCACGCCAGACAGAAACAGCAGAGCTGGTCGGTAAACAGCGACGGAAAAATTCTTGGGCAGAGAATACTCCCGCTTGCAAGAGTCGGTCTGTACGTCCCCGGAGGAAGTGCGGCTTATCCGTCTTCTGTTCTTATGAACGCAATCCCGGCAAAGGTTGCAGGAGTTAAAAGTATAGTTATGGCTACGCCTCCGAAAGAGGACGGGATAAATCCTGCTGTTATATACGCGGCGGAGGTTGCGGGCGTCAGCGAAATAATTAAGGTTGGCGGCGCACAGGCAATTGCCGCAATGGCGTACGGAACAGAAAGCGTGAAAAAAGTCGATAAGATAGTAGGTCCCGGAAATATATTCGTTGCAACGGCAAAACGTCTTGTTTTCGGTTCGGTCGATATTGATATGTTCGCAGGGCCCAGTGAGGTGCTTGTTATAGCAGACGAAAGCGCAGATCCCGCATATGTTGCCGCAGACTTCATGAGTCAGGCAGAGCATGATCCGATGGCGGCTTCGATACTTATAACCACATCCGAAAAGCTGATAAGCGATGTAAAGAACGAAATAGAAAAACAGCTCCCGACATTAAGCCGAAGCGATACTATAAAAAGATCGCTTGAAAGCTACGGAAGCGTAATAAAAGCGGAAAGCCTTGACAGAGCAGCTGAAATATCAGATCTGATAAGCCCCGAGCATCTCGAGCTTATGGTGAAAAATCCTTTCGAGCTTCTCGGTAAGGTGAGAAACGCCGGATCGGTATTCCTCGGGGAAAATTCGCCGGAACCTCTCGGTGACTATTTTGCCGGACCTAACCATGTACTGCCGACAAACGGCACTGCCCGCTTTTCCTCCTCGCTGTCCACAGACAGTTTCGTAAAACGTTCAACCTACCTCTATTATTCGGAAGAATCGCTGAAAAATGCGTCGCAGGATGTAATAAGGTTTGCCGAGGCGGAGGGACTTACGGCACACGCAAATTCCATAAAAGTAAGAAGAAACAGATCCGAAAGAAAGTGAAAAAATGAACAGATACATACCCGAAAGAATAGCCGGCATGAAAGAATATCAGCCGGATACGTCAAACCCGGAAATCAAACTTGACGCAAACGAAAGTCCTTTTCCGACTCCGGAAAGGATAGAAAAGTTAATAAAAGAAAGCGTAAGCTTTTCCGATATCAACAGATATCCGGACCCCGATATGAAAGAGCTTCTTGACAGCTACGGAAAATATATCGGAGCTTCTGCCGCAAGGATAGTGGCGGGAGACGGTTCAGACGAAATGATAGCGCTGATAATAAATACGTTTCTGTGTGACGGCGGAAAATTTCTTGTCTGCGATCCTGATTTTTCAATGTATACCTTCTACTCCGATTTTTCCGGATGCAAGACTTTCAGATACAGCAAGGAAAACGGTACTGATATAGATTTCGGTAAAGTATTGGAAACTGTAAAGAGAGAAGAAATAAAACTCGTTATGTTTTCCAATCCCTGTAATCCCACGGGGGTTATGGCGAAAAGAGAAGAAGTGCTTGATTTCGTCAAATTATGCCCGGCTCTTGTAGTGGTTGATGAGGCATATATGGAGTTTGCGCCGGACAGCCAGAGCGTTATCGATCAGACAGCGGTTCTTGATAACCTCATTGTCCTGAAAACCGTCTCAAAAATAGGTCTTGCCGGACTCAGATGCGGTTTTGCAATTTCAAATACGGAGCTTGCGGCGGCACTCAGAAAAACCAAGAGTCCGTATAATCTCAATTCCGTTACCCAAAAGGCGGTGTCAGTCGCAGTAGACAATTTCGATGAGTACCGTGAAAATATTGAAAACATAAAAAAAGGTGTAAAACAGCTTTTCTCGGGAACAGTAAAATACGCCGCAAAACTCGGATTTCATTTGCCGGAGAGTTCAGCGAATTTCATTTATATGAAATTTGATCGTCCGGAAGAAGCAAAAAAACTTTACGATTACCTGAAAAAATACGGTATTTCGGTAAGATTTTCCCCGGGCTCACTCAGGGTAACTGCAGGTACAGAATCTGAAAACAGCAGCTTTCTTACAGCTGTATCACAGTACGCAGCGAAGTTTCCGGAGAACACATAAGCAAAAAACAAAGTAAAATGCCGGTCAGAACTTAATACGGCGTGACCCGTAAACGATATTTATAAATTATGAGTTTGGGGTTCCGTCGATTGATCAGCCGCAGAGCAAAAATGCTCAGGAGAGGAGAAAAAAATGAGGAGTGCATCGCAAAAAAGGGAAACCAGAGAAACACAGATTGAAATGGCACTGACTATTACAGGTAAATCCGGAAAAATGACGGGGACTACCGGAATAGGTTTTTTTGATCATATGCTTAACTCTTTTTGTGTACACGGCGGGTTTGAGTTAGAGCTGAGTGTCAAAGGAGATCTGCAAGTCGATGCTCATCACACTGTTGAAGATACCGGGATCGTGCTCGGTACGCTTTTCGGAAAAATACTCGGTAACAAAAGCGGAATACGCCGTTACGGGTTCGCTGCAGTCCCAATGGATGAGGCGCTGGCCACTGCCGTTATCGATATAAGCGGACGTCCGTTCCTCGTTTACAAAGGTATTCAGACAGCTGAGAAAACGGGTGATTATGACACCCAGCTGACCGAGGAATTTATGAGAGCACTTGCATTCAATATGGGCGCTACGTTGCATGTGAAGGCAGAGTACGGCATAAATCAGCATCACATCACCGAAGCGGTTTATAAAGCTGTCGCAAGAGCGGTAAAGGAAGCAACCGAACAAACCGGTTCGGATACAGTTCTTTCGGCAAAAGGAGTTTTGTAAAATCAGCGCAGTATCAGGTATCTGTGTTCACGCTTAACTGAGACTTAACGGAGAAAAATATGAAAAAGATAGGAATAATCGATTACGGGATGGGCAATCTACATTCCGTTGAAAATGCGCTTCGATACATAGGAGCTGAATGTTTTGTTTCAGGTGATGCTTCACAGCTCGTAAAGGCGGATGGATATATTCTGCCGGGAGTGGGAGCGTTTCCGGATGCAGCTTCACGAATAGAAGAAACGGGGCTTGCGGATTTTATAAAGGAAAGCGTACGCAGTAAACCGCTGCTCGGGATATGCCTCGGAATGCAGCTGCTTTTTGACAGCGGATTTGAATTCAGGCAAAGCAAGGGACTTTCTTTGATTTCGGGTGACGTTATAATGCTGAAAGCCGGCGTTAACGACAAACGTTACAAAATCCCGCACATAGGTTATAACAGTATTAAAACCGTAAACAAAAGTGCTTTGCTCGAAGGAATCGAAGACGGAAGTTTCTTTTATTTTGTTCACTCGTTTATGGGAGTCTGCAAGGACAGATCGCAGCTTGCGGCAGTGACTGATTACGGCGAAGAGGTAACAGCCGTTGTCTGTTCCGGAAATGTCTACGGAACGCAGTTCCATCCCGAAAAAAGCGGCAAAACAGGACTGAAACTTCTTGAAAACTTCAAAAATCTCCTCTGAAAGGTCAGGTTAAAATCAAAATGATAATACTTCCGGCAATAGATATTCTGGACGGCAAGGCGGTGAGGCTTTTCCGCGGAGACTACGGTACGGCACAGAAGGTTGCGGTTTCTCCGTTGGATACCGCAGTAAAGTTCAGAAACGAGGGAGCAGCTCACCTGCATCTGGTCGATCTCGGCGGAGCAAGATCAGGAAAACCCGAAAGCTATGAAATAATAAAAGCGGTGGCGGAGAAAGTTAAGATGAAAACCGAGGTAGGAGGCGGAATAAGAGATTTCGAAACCATCCGTCTTTACCTTGAAAACGGAATTGACAGCGTAATTCTCGGAACTGCGGCGCTGAGCGATAAACAGCTTCTGTTAAAGGCGCTTGAACATTACGGCAATAGAATAATTGTGGGAATTGACGCCAAAAACGGAAAAGTAAGCGTTTCGGGTTGGCTGAAAGACAGCGACGTGTATTATACCGATCTCGCAGTCGAGTGTGAAAAGAACGGGGTTGATAATATAATTTTCACCGACATAAGCCGTGACGGATCACTTGAAGGACCGAATTACACGATGCTTGCTGAGTTAAAAGAAAAATGCGGTTGCAAAATAACGGCAAGCGGCGGAATCAAAAGTATAGAAGATATTGAAAAGTTACGTGATATGGGAATTTACGGAGCGATATGCGGAAAATCGCTTTACAGCGGTACGCTTTCGCTTTCGCAGGCGCTGAAAGCAACGGGTGAAGTAAAATGCTGACCAAAAGAATAATACCTTGCCTTGACGTAAAAAACGGACGGGTAGTAAAAGGAACTAATTTCGTTAATCTGAGAGACGCAGGAGATCCGGTCGAGGCGGCTGAACTTTACAATCTCCAGGGTGCGGACGAGCTTGTCTTTCTGGATATAACCGCTTCAAACGAAGACAGAAATATCATAGCAGATGTTGTGGAAAAGACGGCAAAGCAGGTTTTTATGCCGCTTACAGTAGGCGGAGGGATAAGGAGCACCGAGGATTTCCGCAAAATTCTGCTTGCGGGAGCCGACAAGGTTGCGGTAAACTCTGCGGCGGTCAAGGATAAATACCTTATAAGACGGGCTGCCGACAAATTCGGAAGTCAATGTGTTGTCGTCGCTATCGACGCAAAGAAAACACCTGACGGATTCAGAGTTTACATAAACGGAGGCAGAATTGATACCGGAATAGATGCTGTTCAGTGGGCAATTGAGGCTGAAAAGCTCGGTGCGGGTGAGATACTTCTCACAAGCATGGATTGCGACGGCACCAAAAAAGGCTTTGATATAGAGCTTACCCGGGCAGTTACGCAGGCGGTGTCTATACCCGTTATAGCTTCCGGAGGCGGCGGATCAAAAGAGCATTTTTATGATGTTTTTGAAAATGCGGGAGCCGATGCCGCGCTTGCCGCATCCTTGTTCCATTATAAGGAGCTCACTGTCGGAGAGGTAAAAGAGTATCT
>CALXUV010000058.1 GCA_944391815.1 uncultured Clostridia bacterium
ATACCTCATCGTCCTTACAACAATCGCCGAGACTTTTTTCCAAAATGATTCTGAGCAGCTCGTCAACCGTTTCGACGTTAAACACGTCGAGTACAACCAAGCGGTTTTCCTCTGCCTTCTGCCTCAACACGTTGCTCTTGATTCCGCCGAGTCTGCCCGTCTCGCGGAAGAAATTTTCCATGTCGATCTTCTCTTTGAAATTGTCGTAATACACTTTCAAAATCTTGTCTTTGGGCGATGTATTGATACCGTAATAGACATACTCGCACAACGCCCTGACGAGCGTTCCGAAGTCTCTGTCGCTCAGGGACTTCGCAATGTTATAATCCTTCTTGTTGATTTTAAGTACCTTTTCTTTCATCCCTTTTTTGTTCCCCTTTTATTTTTTATTTGTCCTTTATCAAATTTTCGCGTTCATGCCGAATTTTCCTTTCCCTATATCGACCGGGGTTTTCGGAGGCAGCGGATTAAATTTGCCGTTTAAGGTTGTCATCGTCCTTTCGGCGAGCTGCATGTAATACGAAGTAGGCTTGATGTCACGGAACTGTCCCGAAGACTTGAACACTCTAACAAGTTGTTCGGTATCTCCATTACAGAACATTCCCAAGCGCATCATAAGTATCCTCTCGTCCTTTGTTTCACTTTCAAACACTCGCTCGCCGTTATACAGTTTGGAAAAGGTATCTCCTCCCCTTACGTTTTTTGCTTTCTCTACAACCTCTCTGTCCGACATGCGGGTGAGACTGTCTATCCCTCGATCCGCCATATTGACCGCCACGGCTGCCGGTACGCTTCTTGCGACTAACTCACTCGGTCTGATGTACTCTTGCGAAGGAGCGGGAATAATCTCTGCCTCTTCCTCTTGTTTTTCATTTTCCCCCGCATCCGATTTCGTCTGCGAAAGTTCTTCATAACTCACTTCCTGAAATTCTGCGTCCTTCCATAACGGATCTTCCTGAAATTCTTTGAAGGATTCCATGAGTTGCTCTCTCGTATCATACGCGGCTGCCATTGCCATGACAATCGCGCCCGACTCATCTTGCATATACACCCTGAAAATTGTATCCCCGACCGCATTCTCGCTCTCTCGGATAGCGTACTTCTGCACGCGTTTATTCTTCGATTTTTCCTTTTCCACAAGGTATTTTGCAATCCTGTCCGCGTCTATAATTGCCTTAAACAAAGCGTTCGGATCTTCCTTGATTTCCTCTTTCCATGCTTGCAGATACGCAGAGTTATTACGTACTGCACTTTCGTCGACCTCAATTCCGAACTCTTGCTCAATGAACATGGAGGCGATTTCGGCCCGCAACTCTTCCTTTGCATATTCCGAACTGCCGAAACCGCCTTCGAGATTTCTGTTTAACCTCTTTTCGTGTCCAGTGGAGTGTCCGATCTCATGAAATGCCGTCGAATAATAGTCCTCGGCCGTATGGAAATCCCTGCGCTCAGGCAAGCGGATTTTATCCGTTTTGGGATTGTAATACGCACTGCCGCCGCCGTAGGAAATTTCCGATTCGGTTTTGCTCCAAAAATCAATGAACTGTTCGGCTCGTTCCGAACGTGTACGCTCATCAATTTCATTTGTTTGCTCCGGCGCGGGGATACCGTCAATGATGTCGGCATTGAAAACCTTGTAATACTTTCGGAGAGGATACACGTTCTCTTTCATGTAATCGTCTCTCTCCTCTTTCGTTAAGCCGTCCAAAACCGACCTGTCAAAAGGCTTCTTCGTTGCTTTGTCCCGCAATTCGTAAAATTCAACGGTTTCGCTTTTGCCTTTTGCTATGCTTTTCCCCTCTTCGTCCGTCTTGAACGACCAGCCGTTTTCCTGTATCTGATGAAAGGTCGCCCAACGATTATCCTTGTAACCTTCGCGCATGGCGGCAAGCGTAAGGAAGAAGTTATTTAGTCCCCTATAACGCTTGCCGGTCGTCGCAGACTGCGGTGCTCCCGTTACAACCCACCCCTGCTTCCATAAACCTGCGCCTTCTTCAAGGTTTTTCAGCACCTGATCTACAAGTGCTTGCTGTTGTGCAGTCAGTTTGGAATTTTCACTCATATTCCACTTCCACCTCCTGTATCAGCACAGGCTCGCCGTTGTCATACCCGGTGTCGTCCGTATCCATAACTTCTTCGAGATCGTACCCTTCCGCCACTTTAATCACGGGGGTATCCCTGATGTGCTTCTTTTTCATTCTCTTTCTCCTTAATTTTTTATAATTCGTTGAAAACTTGCTTTATTTTACATGCAAGTTTTCAATAGGCTATTGACTTTTCGTTTTTAATTGGGTATAATGTTACTGCAAAGTTCCTTTGCATACAAACCAAGTTTTCAGTGGAGGTTACTATGAACAACATTGCAGAAAGCAATCGCGTTATAAAAAGAGACCGCTATCTCAATAAAATCATCTCCTATATGTGGGACGGTCAAATCAAAGTTATTACCGGCATTCGCAGGTGCGGGAAGTCATATCTTTTGGATAAATTATTCAGACAGTACCTTCTCGCCCAAGGCGTTGACTCTTCCCACATTCTTTCGTTTGCACTCGATCTCGCAAAAGACATCAAATACCGCAACCCTCTTGAACTTGCCGCGTGCGTGCGCAACACCGTAGAACATTCGACCGAGCAATACTATTTGTTCGTTGATGAAATTCAAATGTCCGATGAGGTGGAAAATCCCTATAACAAAAATGGAAAACCCATTACCTTTTACGATGCATTGAACGATCTGAAAACGCTTCCCAACCTCGATATTTACGTGACCGGCAGCAATTCCAAAATGTTGTCTTCGGACATTCTGACCGAGTTCAGAGGCAGAAGTGACGAGATCCGCGTCCATCCATTGAGCTTTTCGGAATACTACTCCGCCATCGGCGGCGATAAAACCGAAGCGTTCGATGACTACTGCTTTTACGGCGGTATGCCGCTGATTCTTTCGCGCCCCACCGAGAGCGATAAAAGAAATTATCTGTCCCGTCTGTTTTCGGAAGTGTACCTGAAAGACATCGTGGACAGAAAGAAAGTAAAACGTGAAGACGTACTCTCCTCCATTCTTGACCTGTTATGCTCTTCGGTAGGTTCTCTGACCAACCCCTCAAAGATTGCGAACGCACTCAACACCAAGCAAAAACTTTCAGGTGAAAATACAGTTTCAAACAATACCGTCAAAGCGTATCTCGACCACTTGATAGACGCATTCCTTTTCAGCGAATGTAAGCGTTTTGACGTGAAAGGGAAAAACTACTTTGATTATCCCAACAAATACTATTGCGAAGACGTAGGGCTCAGAGCCGCGCGGATCGGATTCCGCCAGCAAGAACTCACCCATATCATGGAAAATGTCATCTACAACGAATTGATCATTCGTGAATGCAGTGTAGACATCGGCATCGTATACTCGTCCGAACACGACAGCAAAAACCGTGCCATCCAAGTAGCGCGAGAGATCGACTTTGTTGCAAGTTCGGGCGGCAAAAAGACGTATATCCAATCGGCGTATGCGCTGCCGACCGAAGAGAAGAGTCTGACTGAAAACAAACCCCTCTCTCTAACCGGCGATTCCTTCCCTAAAATCATTGTCAGAAACGACATTCGCAAGCGTTGGTATGACGAAAACGGCATCCTGAACATTGGCGTCATCGACTTTTTACTTGACGATTCTCTGGTTTAATCCTCTCTTCTGCCAATCGGGCATCCCTTTGGGGATGCTCTTTTTTATACCTTCCCGAAGCCGACGGCTTTTTTAGGCGGCGTTGCCGGCTGTTCTTTTCGCGGAGTATATCTGTTGGTGTTGCCTTGAATACACTTGATAGCCGTCCCCTCATAGTAATCGGGAGACTTTTCGGGACGATACAGGCCGCTCGTTGCAAACACACGTAGCATCTGTTCCTTGTCCCCGTTGCACCAAAAAGCAAGACGCGACATAAGCGCCATGTCCGAGCGGCTATGATCACTGAATAAATCCTGCCCGCCATACAGCTTTTCAAAGTCCTTGTCCGCGCTCTTCAATGCGCGTTCAGTCACTTCTCGGTCGGACATGTTGGACAATCCCTCTACACCGGTTCCGATTCCTTTCCAGTCGATACGCCTGTCACATTTCTCTTCGATAAGAGATTGAAGGTCTGTTCCGTCAATGCTCTCAAGCTCGTTTCCGCTGCTGCGCATATCGCCCGTCATCGCAATGAAATGCGACTTCTGATAAAACTCCATTTCACCGTCCTTGCTGAACGCACGGACGTCGAGCCCTTTTGTCTTTCCGAAGTAATGCAAGCCGGTGCCGCTGACGGAACGTTCGCAATAGGTATGAACACCGCTCTCCTCAATGTCACGCACAAGATCGGATACCACTGCTCCGTTTTCATAACAATGATCTACGTCGATGCAGAAAATATTATCCTTACCGTCAAGCGCATAGGCGAGCGTGTCTCCGCCGTTTTCTCGCGCATACTTGCACGCCTCCTCAAAGCTCGTCCACGTTTCGGGATTATCGCTCTCCGCAAACTTGCCCGTTTTCGGATTGATGAGATACTTTTCGACTCTTCCCGTATCTTCTCTGTAACGCGTTCTGACTGCCACCCAGTTGGGGCGGTTTTTCATTTCATCGGGAACATTTGCTCGCAGCCTTTCCTCTGCCTCGGCATTGAATTTTCCCTCTCTCTTCGGAGAGTGAAAAGAGTCATCGGGCGACTTATAATCCTCGTCCGTCTTTCCCTTCACAAGATCAGTAAATTCTTCCGCCGTGAGGGTAATTTCCTCATCGTTCGTCTTATCCTTAATGGTCACTTTGAGGTCGTCGGGAATGCCGACACGGATAGTTCCTTTCTCGTCGTTGTCCCTTAAAAATGCGTTTGGCAGATAGTAGAGATACGATTCATACTCACCGTGCGGCATACGGAACAGGCTTGCTTTTTCGTACTTTCCGAGCCGAGCTTCCTGACTGACCGAAACGTAATGCCAGCCATTTTCGTCGGATACCGTTTCCTGTTCTTTTGCGGCAGACCTCTCGCTTCTTCTCAACGCATAGTCCTCGTTCGTCGTGCCGTCCACAATGGCGGCAAACTCCTGCGGATTGAACTCTGCCGTATTTCCGCTTTCTCTGTTTCGGATCGTCACCTTAAAATCGTTCGGAAGCGAAATCTGAATTTTCCCGTCCTCACTGGTTCTGTCTTTCTCGACAAACACGTTGGGAAGGTAGTACGAATAACCGCTATACTCTCCGTTTGTCGGCATCGAAAACAACGTAGACTGCTCGTAAATCCCGCGCATTGCGTCATTCGGAACAGCGATTCTTGTCCAAGCCGATTCATCGTGCTTGCGCTCATAGCTCTCCGCATAAGTGTCGTCCACTTCCTCTACAAAGTCCTTGCCCGTAAGAATGACCGTTTCCCCGTCTTTTCTGAGCCATACTTCGTCATCCTCTGCCACCACAAGTTCAAGGCAGGTTTCCCTCGAATCACTCTGAATATCCGTCATTCTCGTGCTTTGCTTGATCCTGTTGATGAACATGTTGTACGTGTATCCGGCATACTGTCCGTCAAGCGGCATACGCATAAACGAGCGGTTTTCGTTCGTTTGAATGACTGCTTCGTGCGGGACTTTTGCCGTCAACCATTTTCTTGTCTCTCTTTCTTCCTGTCTGTCAGGCACCTCTTTAACCTCCGTTTTTTCTTTTGCTCTTCTGAGCATTCTGCTGATTACGCCGTCAAGTACAGCCGGATGTGTTTCAAGAATCCAACGTCTTTTCTCGTCGTCGGAAGCCTCGACCACGATGCTGCTCGCCCACTCTTTGTTTACGGGCGAGTACCTGCCGTCCTCCATGTTGTACTGCACGGTATTTGCCAAAAGGTAATTGATTCTTTCCTCTCCGTACTTTTGAATAAGCCGCTCCTCAAAGCCCTCTTTCAAGTGCATCCCGTCGAAATTCTCTCTGATTGCCGACTGAATATCCTGTTTACACTCTCTGTTAATAGCCGCACCATTAAGTGCGGATTTTTTAAGCGCTTCTATCTCCGCTTGCTTTTCCTCTTCGCGGTTACGGCAATACTGCTTAATACCGTCTCCGAGTTCCGAATATGAATCCACGTTGATAAACTCATCACCGACGATCTCGTTGTACAAAAGCGAGAGAATGCTGCCCCTGTCATCGTACAGCGTTTTATAATCCTGATCGGACAGATAGCTGTCCTCGTCGAACACATCTTTCAGGTTACTGTAAATATGGATTTTGTAGCTGTTATGGAAAATGTTGACCTGCGGCTGGCTGAGCATATCGTCCCTGAACTCATCGAACTCCTGCTCTACACTGTCAAAAACTGCCGCCCGATAATCAACAGGCTCCACATTCAAAAGCTCTTCCGCTTCCTCTACGCTCATATCGTCGAGCACATCTTCGATTTCATCCTGCGACCTGAACATCTCGTCCCATTCGTCGGAATACCTCTTGTAATTTTCTCCGCCGATTTCCTCCAAGAACTTCTCGTCGAACCGCCACAACGGATAGGTCACATACCCGCTTTGCTTGGTAAATCCCGTGTCTGTCGCAATGCCCATATCAAGCAGTTGCGTTGCAAACGGATTGTTGTTTAAATCCACGTATGCGCTGTTCTTTATGCTGATCGACTCACCGAAGTTTGTGGTAAGCATTGCATACGGTTCGAGAAGTTTCTCGCCGTCATAGTCTCCGTAATTCCAAAGCTGAACAGCAAGTCCGACGCCTTCTTTGCCGGTAAGCGGACTTTTCACTTCATACAATTCAACGGTAGCTTCCAGCTTTTCTTTGCTACCGTACCCGGTATCGATCTCGATACTGTGGTCATTTTTATCCTCACCCATTCGGGCTTCCTCCTTTTCCTGTTCATTTTGTCTTTCGACATATTCTGTCGCAACTTGGCTTAATTCGACATTTTCAATATGGGTTGCAATCGCTCTCTGAACGTCCGATATATCCCAGCCGTAATGCTCAAAAGGGATTACGCTCATCGTCTTTGTCACCTCGTCCATGAGCCGAGGTATAAACTGCTTTGCCTTGCTTATATCGCCTATTCCGCTTTGAGCGACATATCTTCTCAACGCCTTCTCTTCGTCAAAGTAGCTGTCGGTCAATCCGTCTATGTACATGCCGTCCATATAGTCCATATCCTTATTCAGCGTGGTCATCATAGACTGCATAATCATGCTCCGAGCGACGATATACGGATACGTGTCCTGATGTGTAATGAAGGTATGCCAAACGTCTTTTTCAATGCCGAACAGTCCGGACTTGCCATCAACCTCTTCTGCGCTGTGCATCTCCGTTTCCGTGTCGTTGCTCTCCAAGAAATAAATAGGCAAACCCATATCAAGATATTCTCTTGCATATCCTTTCCCCATAGGTAACATTCCGTTCCACTGATAGCCATAAGCGTTCATGTCGTCCTGATCAATGCGATAATCAGGATAGAGCGCAACCTCCATACGCTCCATAAAATCTGTTTTGTCTATAAATGTTTCCTCCTTTTGTTTTTTATCCTGCATAATAATCTTTACTGTTACACCCTGATCCATCAGCGTTCTTGTTACCTTGTCAAACTCATCGTCAGTAAGCGCCACCCATTTGTTCTCTTCGCCGCTGAGCATCCCTGTTTGCAATTCCACGCCGGTAAGCTCAGAAATTTCTTCTGCTCTTTCGCCTATGGCACAGTACATTCCTTTGTCATCGACAAAAATGTACGATTCAGGCGATTTCTTCTGCTCGGACGAATATAGCCTTTCAATGAACTTAGAAAGTCTCGCTCTTGCCTTTTTCCGAACAGGCATTTCTTCTTCGTGAGTAGGCAAAGCCATATATGCTTCTCCCGTCTCCTCATCAGTGTCGTCAATGACAACTTCTTCCCGTTTATTAAGGTCAAGTTCGGCATTGATCTCCGCCAGTTCTTTTGTGATTTCCGCAATCCTTTCCGTATGCTCAAAAGGCACCTCAACCTCTCGCTTGGCTGCCGCCATATCGCTTTCAAGTTGTTCCAGTTTTTGCAATGCTCTCGTTTCGCGCTCAGGAAACTCCTGCATCATACTTTCAAGACGCGAGATGTTCCAATGTGCCGCCTGACTTGCCGTCACCTGATACTGTCCTGCACCTGCAACCGTCAACGTCCTTTCGACAGTCAGCATAACCATAGGATCAAGGCTGATCTTGAAACCGCAATATTCTGCCAAAGTTACGTCGGTTTTGCAGGCTTGCAGTGCATCAAGTAATGCCTGACCTCCTTCCTTTTTGTCCGTATAGACTTTGCCGCCGACATTGATGGAAAAGACATCGGGATTGTAGTTTTCCTTTGCCATTGCAATATCCTTTCGAAGACGTTCAATGTACAATTTCTGCTTTTGAATCTGCTCAGGATAAGTTTTGCGGATTTTGTCCTGCAAGTCGTAAATGTTCTTTCTGTACCGGCTCTCCAAAAGGCGCAAGTTCTGCAACTCGTTATCCAGTTCCATCTTCCGCTTGATTTTGGGATTTACGGATGTAATGGCTTTGATTTCGGCATAGGAAAGCGTTGTCTCATCAATGTCGTCTGCTTCTCTGACCGTCACGTCGCCTTTTTCTATCTGCGAAATAAACCTCTGCTTGTTCTCCAGTATCTGATAGGAATAACTGTCAAATGTCCTTTCCCGAACGTAGGTATTGATATGTACCGTCTTGTTGATGTTGCCCTGTCTGATTCCTCGTCCGTCTCGCTGAATAAAATCGCGCGGACGGTACGGCGCATCCAAGTGATGAATTGCCACAAGTCGCTTCTGCACGTTCGTACCTGCACCGCACTTTTCGGTCGAGCCAATCAGCACGCGCACAGTGCCCTCGTTTACCTTGTTGAAAAGCGTTTGCTTTTGGAAATCGCTGTTTGCTTCGTGAATAAAGGCAATCTCCTCAGCGGGGATTCCCCTTGCTACAAGTTTGTATTTCAGGTCGTTATACGCGTCAAAGTCCTTGCCGTACTCGTAGTCCTCAAACGCTTTCTTAGGTGTAGACAAGTCACAGAACACGAGCTGCGTTCCTTTCATGTCTTCTGATTCGTGATAAAATCTCACAATTTCTTCTGCGCATTGGTTGAGCTTACTCACGTCGGCATCCGGCATAGTCGGATCGTAACAGCGCGGATCAAGCGCTATCTTTTTACCATCGGAAGTGACCTTTAACATGTTGTCGATATGCGGATCAACCCCACCGCCGTATATGCGTTCAGCTCTGTCCGCAATCTCACCTGTCAGCTCAATCACCTCGTCCGACGGCTTAATGGTAATGACGTTTCTGTCGGCTTCGGGAACATCGAGTTTGACCATATCACTCGTCTGAACATCTGCAAACACTCTGTAAAGAGTAAGCAGTTCAGGAAGATTGGTAAACTTCGCAAATCTCGTCTTTGCCCTGTATCCCTGTCCGCTCGGTGCAAGTTCAAGCGAAGTTACGGTTTCGCCAAAATCTGCCGCCCATGCGTCAAAGTAGTTGATTCCCATTTCCTGCAATGCGTGTTTTTGCAAGTACGTTTGCAGGGTATACATTTCCGCCATTGAGTTGCTGATCGGCGTTCCCGTTGCAAACACCACACCTTTGTCGCCACCGTGCAGTTCATTGATATACTCAATCTTCATCTGCATATCGCTTGCACGCTGACTTGCGGCATTAGAAATACCCGCGACGTTGTTCATCTTCGTGTAAAGAAACAGGTTTTTATAAGCATCCGACTCATCCACAAACAGGTAGTCGACACCTAAATCTTCAAAGATCAGAACACTATCTTTCTTTGTGTCATCAAGCAGTTTTTTGAGCTGTGCCTCACGTCCTTTCTTGATTCGCTCCAAGTTCTTGACTGCGCCGCGCGGAACATTACTTTCATCCCATTGCGTGGTGATGCTCTCCTCAATGGCGGCAATCTCCTCTCGAAGTTTTTTTATCTGACGTTCGGGACTGATACCTATCTTTGCAAAGGTTGATTGCGCAATGATAATGCCGTCCCAATCGCCCATAGCAACTTTGGAAACAAACCGTTTGCGCTTGTCTTTGTCCAGATCATCTTTCTGCGTGATTAAAACGTTCGCGTTCGGATAGGTCTTTCTGAACTCGTCAGCCCATTGTTGCACAAGGTGATTCGGCACTACGTACATCGGCTTTTTCGCCAATCCGTATTGCTTTAACTTCATGCCCGCCGCAATCATCGTCATGGTTTTACCCGAACCGACGACATGATGCAAAAGCGTATTGCTTCCCGTGCTGACGATACGGTGTACCGCATTCTTTTGGTGCGGTCGCAACGTGATCGCCGCGTTCATTTCGGGGAATTTCAAGTAACTGCCGTCATAGACAGGTACTCGTGTTTGATTGAATATAGAGTTGTATTTCGCTTCCAACGCTTCTCTGCGTTCGGGATCGGAATATATCCAGTTCTTGAAATATTCCTGTATTTTGTTTTGCTTTTCACGGGCTGCAATGGTTTCCGCCTGATTGAGTACCCGCTTCGTCCTCCCATCCGAATCCTCAACCGTGTCGTAGATTTGCGTTGCTTTCTGATTCATACAATCTTCAAACAATCGGAACGCATTTGCCCGTTCCGTGCCGTAGACCTGATAGGTTTCCATATAACGGCTTCGCGCGGCGTATCCCTCCTTATCGACCTTCCACGAGCCGTCGTGCTTGTTATAAAAAATCTCTACGCCATCTTGCGCCCAATACGGTAAACCGAGCATTTCCCATAAACACTGTTTATAAATTCCGACATCCACCCAACTTGCACCAAGTTTTACTGAAATCTCGCTTGCCTTTAACGGTGTCGGCTGAACGGATTCCAATGCCTTTACGTTGGTTTCGTATTCGGTAAAACCCATATTGACAAAGTGTCGTGCCTGTTGCAGTTTCTTTACTACGTTGCCGGATAAATACTCTTCCTGCGTTTCAAAGCCTGAATACTTATCTTCCGGATCTACTGCTATGGGATTACGGAACACCGCATTGCCAAGTTCGCCTAAAACGGTGCCGTAATCTTTTTTTGTCAGTTCCTCAATAAAGGCAATATCCACCGAGCCTTTTTCGTTACGGGTAATCTGTAATGCTTCAAAGCAGTCGTCCGTCTGCGTAGGAACACTATACGGTCGGATTGTTCTCTTCGTGAAAATATCCGATTTTTTCGCGCTCTTCTTATCTTCCGACAACGTTTCTATCGTGAATAACAACGCGCTATCCGCATCATCCTTAAACAGTCTGCTGTTCGTCGTGCCGTTAAGGTAACCGTATTTTTTGACAAAGGAGTCATACTCTGTATTCAGTCCGTGCTGTGCCACCTCAAGTGCACTGTCCGAGCATCCTTCCAGCTGAATGTTCAGAATATGCCTTACGTCGTTTCTGAGACGTATCATCGCCTCTATGCGCGCATATGCGTCCTTGGGAGAAGACGGAATGGCTTGTTCAACCATTTCATCCCCTATTCGCAGATACAGTTTGCCTTTATCCGCCTTGTAGCACATAGGCCTGATGTCGTAATCAGCATCTAAATGTTCTTCTGCGCTCTCGGCCGTATATTCGGGATTTTCGTAGATATTTTCAGGCAGATGCGACACGGCATCGGACAGCGCCTGACCGATTTCTCGACCGTCAGGTTTTACCGTCAGATCTTTCAGACCGTATAGCCCTACTTCTTCGGCAAGCTCTCCGCATATCATTTCCGGGTGGCTTATGTAGTAACTGTTCAGTTCAAGCCCCTGCTCGTTCTTACCGACCGTCAGCCACTCCGTGTTTCCAGGCGTGGCGTTTATTTTTTCATTACGCTTACGGAAAAACAAAATATCCGACGTAACTTCTGTTCCCGCGGTCTGTTTGAACGCGGTATTCGGCAACCGGATCGCCCCGATCAGTTCCGCTCTGTCGGCGATATACTTCCTGACACTTGCCGACTGCTTATCCATCGTGCCTTTGGAGGTGATAACCGCCATAATGCCGCCCGGTTTAATCTTATCAATGCCCTTGGCGATAAAGTAATCATGTATCTGAAAACTGTATCTTGCATAGGCGCTGTCATACACCGAATAGTTGCCGAACGGAACGTTGCTCACCATAATGTCAAACTGATTGTCGGAAAAAGTTGTTTGCTCAAATCCTTTAATCTGTATGTTTGCATTCGGATATAACTTTGTGGCAATCTTACCCGTAATCTCATCAAGTTCAACGCCGTATAATCTTGCGTTCTCGGAAATCTCTTTTGGCATAAAACCGAAGAAATTCCCTGTTCCGACCGCAGGCTCCAAAATCTTGTTGTTGCCCCTTACCCCGAATCTTTGAAGTGCGGCATAAATGCCCGTGATAACCTCTTTCGAGGTAAAATGTGCATTGAGGACACTCCCCTTTGCCGTATCGTATTCGTCTTGCGAAAGAAGGGCTTTGAGTTCCTTGTACTCACGCTGCCAGCTCTCGTTGTTTTCATCAAATGCTTGTGGCAAGCCACCCCATCCGACGTACTTGGCAAGAGTCTTTTTCTCCGATTCCGTAGGCGCTTTCTCTTCCCGATACAGCTTTTTGACAAGCCTGATCGCTTCTACGTTGTTTTTGAATCGCTGTTTTGCTCCGCCAAATTCGCTTTGGTCTAACCCTATCGCGTAAAGATCGGTGTTTTCTTCTTTCTGCTCCTCAATCTGCTCTGCCAAGCTGTATTCATTTACATCTGTGTGGTTTTCCTCCGTAGCGGGTGCCGCTTCGGATTCGGAATTTGTCTGTGACTTCTCTCCTTCTCTGAAATAGTTGTTATCGTCGATCAGGTCGGCAATTCGTTCGGCTACTTCTGGCCATTTCATGAATACGGAAATCGTTTTATCGCTTGATATGACTCTGATTCCTTTTCCGGCGTGCATGTGGTCTTCTATATCCGGGCCGCTCCAGCCACCGATGCCATACTCTTTGGACAAAAAGGACGCGAACTCTTGTTTTGTCGGATTTTGTTGGTACTTGTCAAAAATGCGCTGTTTCCCGTTTTCAAAGCCGCTACCGCGCTGAAGCGTCTGCGTGATGAGTTTTTCCTTTTTGGTCTGCTCATCTTCTTCCATAAAGTCAAAAAGCGACATTTGCGGTTTGCTCTTGCGCTTCCTGTCCTTTATCCCCTTTTCGGAAGGTTTTTCCTCTTGGGGCACGACCTCCTCAACTTCTTCATCAAGCTCGGCTGCTTCATCATTCTCTTCATCGCCGTTTACTTCCTGTTCGGAAGCAATATATTTCGGCTCTTCGCCGTCTTCGAGCACAACAACAGCGCTTAGTTCAAGCAACTTATTGACATACATTTCCGTTACGTGATAAGGAAATCCGCACATGGGAACACGATCGCCTAACCCACAATCTCGCCCGGTTAAGGTGAGATTTAATTTATCCGCAGCCTCTTTTGCTTTGTCTCCGAATATTTCATAAAAGTCCCCAAGCCTTGTAAGAACGATTGCATCCGGGTATTCGTCCTGCACCGACATGTATCGGATATAAAGAGGCGTACCATTGTAATCGGGATACCGGAACGGGTAGCCGTTCGTTCCTTTGCTAACATCCGCGCCGAATCTCGTCGTTCGGATCTGTTGCAGTTGCCCTTTCAAGTTCTCACAGACATCGTGATACTCCCTATAATCGTCATCAGAGAAACCGCCCTCTTCAACCATCATCTTCTGCGACATGGTATAGGTCGAGCCTTCAAGCAAACGGAATAACTTGTCGTTGTGAGTGACAAATATCAAAGAGTTGTCCGTATTGTCGTAATTTCCTCTGTTGTCGTAATTCTCACGTTTGCCGAGATACAGACTTCCTGCCGACGGATCAGACGAACTGTCATCGTGTTGCCAAAGCACGTCGTAGCCTTCATACTGACTTATAACGGCTGCATTGATTTTAACCGTTACTGTCTCATCTTGACTTTCTCCCGTGAAAACAGGCTCGTCGGTTACATAGTCCTCGTCAATGTCCTCAATAACGGGAACGCGCTGTTTTCTTCGCAAATATGCGTCTTCGATATCTTCTCTGACACTTTGTGAAAGTTCTCTTACCCGACAGAACAGTGTCGCGTTCTCTTTTAACGAATATGGATAGCCGTGTAATCTGATACCGTTTTCTTTCGGATACCCTGTCGTACTATACAGCAAGTAGCTTATGCCCTCGGCGAGTACCCGATTGTACTGTTCGTCATCGGTAAAATCCTCGCTTTGCTGTAAGTATTGGGTAACGCCCGACAGCACTTTTTGATAATCTCTTCGGTTTGAATTGATTAAGTCCGTGCCGTTCAGTTCATCAAGCCCTTCAAGCAAACACTTCATCGGGAAAATTTCACGCTTAAAGCGAGTTTCGCCATAGGTATCTACTGCATCGAAGACAAAGCTCTTGTTTCCATCACTGTCGTAATATTGAATCCCTTTTCTGCCCTTACTGATACGTCTGCCCATATCGTGCCATTCCTCAAAGGAAAAGCATACTGATGCTTTGGGGCGAACAAGGACTATCTGACAGGCATCATGCAAGCTGATATGTGGATTTTGTGCCGCAAAACGATAGAAGTCTTTTACACGTTCCCCATCCGTCATCATTTCCTGAATTGCACGGTTGCGATTGGACAAACGACCAATTTCACTCATTCGTTTTTACACCTCCTTTCATATTTCATTGGTTTTCCGAACACCTGCCGATACACGTACCGTCTGAACTGGAACGACGGATAATGGATCACGAAGAACGCATCTTTTGCTCCCATCTTCTTAACAAGTTTGGTAATCTCTTCTTTTCCGAAAACCTCCCGTGCTTCTAACTTCTGCACAAGCTCGTATTCAGTAAGTCCAAGTAATTTTCCGACTTCTCGAATGTTGCTGTTTGATTTCTCAACCCACGCATAGAAGGCGTTGATTCTCAGCGAATATCCCGTTGGGAGTATGAAATCAATACAGTTTTCCTGCGATGACAATGCTTTTGCTTTTAAGTCCACTGATCGTCTCCTCCTCCATGTCTACTACCTCTGTGAGAACCTTTTCCCCGAATTTGTTATATATCGCTTTTACGATTTCTTCTCCTACGCGATTGCCGGCTTTAATGCACTGATAGGCGCTTCTGCCGCCGCCCAGTTCCTTAAACAATTCGTTGCCGCTTCTGTATCCTTTGCAACGCGCAAGCCGCTCAAACTCATCGATTATGATCTTCATTTTTCGGTCTCCTTTTTAGGGCTGTAATCAACCCCCTCACTTATAAAAGGACACTTTTTCGATGTCAGTACACGGTCTACGGGCATTTTTCTTAAAATTTCTCCAAAAATTTTTTTAGAGTGGTATAAATTCTTTGCATGGCGTTACTTACAGCGGCTTTTGTTATGCCAAAATGCTTTGCAACCTCATCTTGCGACATTCCCTCAAAATACACCATTCTCACCATTTCCTGCTGCCGCTCGGTAAGCTGTGCAATGGCTTGGTATAGCGGGGCATACTTTTCTTGCTTTTCCTCTGCTTCAATCATTTCATCAATGGGATTTACGGCATTGGGATCGGGTATGCTTTCAAATTTTTCCTCAATGTCCTCGATAGAATCAACTATGATGTTCGCTTTTACCATGCTCTCTTTCTTGCGTACTTCCTGTTTGAGTTCTCGCCAAGTCATCCTGTTTACTTCACGTATCTTCTCGACTTCGCTTTCTTCAACTTCAATCACGCGATACTGCTTGTAACCGACAACCAATTTGACCTTAACTTTTTTGCTTTCCATTTTGAAATCCTCCGATTTTTGATTTTTTCTTTGATAAAATCGCAATCGGACAGAATTTCAGTCCAAACAAAAAGCCCGACTGCGAGATAAAATCCTCGCAATCGGGCAAAAAAATGGCATCAAAAAAGAGCCTGACAAACAGTTTCTACCCTATGCTTTCAGGATTTTACTGTTTGCCAAGCTCCTAACGATTCTTTGCCGAGTTCAGCTTCCTAACAAACGATAGCAATGCGCACGGTTGCACGCTAATGCCCTTTGCTTATTCAATTGTGTTCATTCTCTAAACGGCTGCACTGTCTTTGCTTTGCTTCTCTTCGGGATGCAATGGCTTGCTGCTTATCCGTAAGTCCTCATTATCTATAACAATAGAGACAAACTTGCCGCATTTGGGGCAATCCATTTCTACCTTTGTTCCCGGTTCACCTTTTAACAGGCGACGACCGCAATTGGTACATACTGCAAATTTCATTGAACATACCTCCCTTCACTCTCACGCTTACAAACGTCTGAATTTAAGTACCACCATTGCAAGGTTGAGAAGTCCTATGCGGCAGTTACTCTCATTTGTAAACACATATATGATGCTTTTAGAACGGGGCTATGGTCTAAAAGTAGATATATTCCTAACGTTGTGACTGATTTGCTTCTTTATTTTTTGAGAAATTGACTAACGGAATCTTTACTTTCTTGCCGTATCCCGGTAAGCACAGGTCAATATTGTATTTCGTACAAATAAACCATCCGTTCGTCTCGTCAAGGTTTAATCCCTTATAAGTCGTACCACATAACGGGCACACTATATCTGCCATCTTTTCCACCTCCAAACGACTAAATCAAATCCTTAATAACCTTCACCGCAACTCCCTGCACGTGGCATTCTCTTGTAATTATATCTTTGTACTTGGGATTTTCGGCTTTGAGACGTACCTGATTTTTCTCTGGTTCGGGATAAAATCTTTTCAGAGTGTTTTCATTTTCATCTGTCAGCGCAACGACAATTTGTCCGACCTGAGCATCATCACAACGGCGGATCAGCACCAAATCCCCGTCGTCAATCCCTGCTCCTATCATAGAATCGCCATTAGCCCTCAGAAAGAAAAAGTCTCCTTTCCCAAACAATTCTTCAGGTAACCAGTAGTACGCTTCAATATTTTCCTCTTCCAACAACGGAACACCGCACGAAACGGATCCGAGAATCGGTATCGTCATACCCCTGCGGCAAAACTTGTCCGTAGTAGAAGTTTTGACCTCCCCGCCTTCATATTGTAGCATGTTCCGATCTGACATCTCGCGTAGGTATCTTGACACAGTCGACGCATTTATCCCTAACTTTTCACCAATCTTCCTTGTCGACGGTTTTCTTCCCTCTTTTTTATATAATGTATCAAAACACTCTACAATACGTTGCATTAACTTATCATCTTTTTTCCTCATGGTTGCTCCTTACTGCAACGCTCTGTTGCTGATAGGTTTATTATATTACGAACATATGTTTGTGTCAATATCTTAAAGGAAACTTTTTCTCCGCCATACTGTAATGTCGAAAAACCATCACACCTTGACAAATTTTTCTGTCAAGATCCTATTATGCTATTGCTTTTTTTCAAAAAAATAGTATACTATTGTTTAGGTGATAGGTAAATGTTGTGTAATAAAACTGTAAAGATTACTTTTTGCGGACATAGAGATGTAATTGAATACAATGCGGTTTACAAAGAGCTACTCAGTACACTTGAGCAGTTTTTTATCTTGCCGGAATATAGTGACACTCTTTTAGAATTTTACTGCGGCGGCTACGGAACCTTTGATTCAATGTGTTCCAAGGCAATTTCAGAACTAAAAGAAAAATATCCAAAATCTAATATAAAAAAGCTACTTATTACTCCCTACATTACAAAATCGCACCAAGAAAAGATTGATTCCATGCGCAAAAATTACGATGAAGTCGTTTTCCCTCCCCTCGAAACTGTTCCCTTGAAATTCGCAATTCCTGAGAGAAATAAATGGATGGTCAGAGAGTGCGACTACGTAATCGCATACGTTACCCACGGTTGGGGCGGCGCTGCACATACACTGCGTTATGCGTATATAAAAGAAAAAGCGATCTTTCGGATCGCCTCGAATTACAATATAACCTAAAATTAAAGCCCAAATTCTTCTCGAATTTGGGCTTTAACTTTATTTATTATCATTATGAGCTTTATAAACCTTAAAGGCCGATTGTAATGCAATGAAATGACGAGGTGTAAACTTAATTTGGGTTGGTTTTCCCTTTAACTGAATAGAAATTGTAACATCGTCACCTTTTCGCGCTTCGACAACCGTCTGTTCCACTTGCTCTTCAAATGTATCAAGATTCTTAGCACAATATCTATACTCCGCAGCACAATTCGGGCAAAGGCATAGCGTGTTCCATCCCGCAGCAATATTATTGAGAAGTTGCTTATCTAAGTGTGCTGTGCTAATTATATTGATAGCCTCAAAATAAACATCTCCCTTATACTTTCTTATCGGTTCCCGTCCGCATATTTGACACACACCTTTATACTCCTCTTTAATGAATTGCTTTTCTATCGGCGATGTCTTTGAACTATATGTATAATGCAATACACGTTTTATGGCATTTCCTCGCTCCAACCCCTCTTCAAATTCTTTTTGTTGCCTTTCCGCACGTCCCTGTGGATCACGAATGCTTTTGTCTCTCCCATAATCATCATCGTCTTCATACTCTGATTGATCTTTATTTTCATCCGCCAATGCTTCTGTTAGTGATTTCCCCTTCTTGGCTTGTTCTCTCTGAGCCTTCAAGACACGCGCCAAGACCTCTTTTTCTTCATCCGTTGCTCCAAGCAATTCCCGATCAACATCAGATACTTTGATCCCGGCGTTTTCAAGATTAGTAATGACATTATCGGGAGCCATTGAACTGTCACCAAATCCAATGTTGTTCAAAAAAACTGCTGCCTGTGATGTGTATTCGTACCCGTCACATAATTCTTCTTCCGTTATATCACAAGGGCGCTTAAATTCTCCATTGCGATCTGGAATCCACTTAATTCTTTTCAGATACCACGCAACCTTTGAATCAAACTCTTGCCTTGGCGCACTTTGATTTGGTCTATAATATGCCTTGTGGTGGTTCATGTTTTTATCTTTTACTACTGTTTCCCACAGCAACAAAGCTTCTTTATATAATCCATCCTGCGGGATTTGTTCTAATCTTCCTATCCCTGTAATGGTGTAATCGAAACTATCTTTCGTATCATATCTCTCGCGATTTGTATTTAAGTTTTTATACTCAGGATGGCTCCAATCCACATCACAAGAATATATTACCGGAGCGACCTTACCCTTTAATTTAATAAAAATCTCCTTAAAAATTTGCCACTCATCATTATTCAAACTTTGATAACAATCCATTGCTACTATATAATCCACTTCTCCTTTATAGAAGAAATGCACCGTGTCATCCCAGCAACACTCTGATGCTTTAACTTTTCCAAGCTGCCGATCATCTGCTCTTCGAGCTAAAATAAACGCACTCTCTAAAAATTCCTCGACCTCGCCCTTCTCCTTATAATAATCTATTATTTCCAGTAGCTTTAACACAACGTCGTCAGAATCTGTGGTGTTTTCTATTTCTGACATTGTATCAAGCTGTATGGTCATATCTTGAACACCCAGCAAAATGAAAAAATCTCTTAAAGATTCTGTCCTCTCTTTATTCCCTTTCCCTAAATCTACGTAAATAGGATTACGAATATACATGGGCTTATAATCTGTTTCAAAAAACAATCCTTCCGAAGCGCAATGTAGATTTCCATCTTTGCATAAGATAAATTTAACCTCGTGCAAAGCTTCTTTCTTTTTCATAGCTGCACTCCAACTTCGAGTTGAATAAATATATTGCCGTTCTCGATCCCTCACTTGGGACAGCATATAGTACAAGTGCCTCATGTACTCGATATTGGTATTTTCTTGAAACAACTCATCAAAAAAGCATGAATCTTTACTCAACTCATTCAGAAAATTTTCCATTGTATATGTTTCAATATTGAATTGATTAAAGAAAAACTCAATACGCTGTGCAGGTTGAACCGCAGGGATCCACGTCCTGTCGTAATACCGGCTTACATACTTCAACGGCAGTACTTTTTTGACATCGGCAGAAGCAATATAAATCTCCGTCTTCTTTTTATACTCGCCATTCTCATCTACAAAAAGTGCTGACGTTTCAAACTCGTCATACACCTTATTGTAGAAAATTTTATATCGACTCTGTGAATCAAAATCTCTCTCTAAAGGCAACGCTTCATAGACAGAATAGTTAAGCAATCTATTCTTTCTTAAATCATAAATGGAGCCTATAAGCAAATCTGCTAAATAATCTAAAAGCAGATCATTTTCCTGACAGTATTGAATATTATCCCTTGCGACCGTAGATGCAAACGGAGCATTGATATGGAAATGTAAAAGGCTCTTTTGATCAGTCGGGAAATAAATACATACTTTACCTACAAGTTCACTGTCTACAACATATTTTTTGTTTTCATCAACTAATAATTTATATGCAATTGAAACAGGGTAACGCTTAGTTTCTCCGTTAGTATTGATGGAAGCCTTGCTTACAAATTTAGCCCATAAAGTCCTTTCGACATGTCCGTTAAATTCAATATCAATCGCTTTTACAAACTTAATGTCCGTGACATCTGAAAGAAAGGAGATTCTCCCCTGATCACTACTGGGCAAAGTGAATTTAATGCTTTTGATATGTTGTAAGAATAATATTGCCGTCTCGTTTAATTCTTTTAGGGTGTTTGAAATCTCAAGCACCGCGAGATCAGGAGCTTTGTTGGGATTATCAAATGGGAAAATAAATTCTGTAACCCCTTTTTGGGCTCTTTTCTCAACACCTGCATCTTCAGGTATAAGCATATCTACAATCTTAAAATCATATTCGCCCGAATGAATTTCCGGAGTATTTGTATATGCATATACCGCCTTAAAACCGACGCCAAACTGTCCAATAGTTGTCGGATCATCACTCTTTGTGCTATTGCCAATATTCGTTATTGAATCGATGTCGCTCAAAATGAAATCACGTTTCTTCCCGTTGTGTCGAAACAATAGCCTGTCGTTATACAAAATAAATTCAACATCAGTTGCTTCCTGATCTTCCGCATTTTGCAACAGCTCATAGACGAAATGAGCCTTATCCGGATATAATTCCGTTAAAAGTTTTTTCAGGCCAGTATACGCACCACGTCCTTTACTTGCCTTGACAAAATTTATGCAAGCTTCTTTTAATTTAGCAAAACTTGTATAACTTCTCTTTTGTTCGTCCATGTTATCTCCCCACTTTGAGCACACCTACTGCCAATTTACGTATAACAATATCAGATTGTACAATGAAATTATTTAATTCCTTTTGCTTTTCCTCAAAACTTAATTCTATAGAAGCGAGCTGCGATTGCTTCATCCTGATAATTCTTGCATCTGTTTCCTTTACAAGCCTATCTTTCACCGCTTTTATTCTTGACTTATAGCTCATTGACAAGTTTTCTAATTTATATCCGACGATCTGCCTTGAATACTCGATATAATCGTCCTTAGCCGCTTGCCAAATACGAAAATGCTTATTATCAATTGCTTCCTGCTCAACTTCAACAAGTCTAATGTCGTCTTGTGCATTATATATTGCTTTTAATAAAATATCGTTTGGAATGTCCTCCAATGTAACAACTTGAAGTTTGTTGTCAGGTTTAACGCCCTTATATAGCCATTCATAGATAATAAAAGGGTGTTCCCCAACGGGTAAGTCTTCAGATTTTACCGTCAAAGAACATTGCACTGGTTCATCTTCAAAACATCTCAAAGCCTGCTTCACAAGCGGATGCGTCGGCATAATGAAAACAACGTCATTATTCCCGGCTGCATACTCACCATCAAATGTAATTTTTTCAAAAGGAACGGCATTGTTCAAATACTGATCCCATTGCTTATAAACTTGATTCGCTTGCTTGGGCAATTTACTATAATCTTCATAGAGCGTCTTCCTGTTATCGGCGCTTAATCGCAAAGTACGTGATTGCCCTTCGCCTAAAATATATGTATTATTCTCACCTAATCTTTTTTCAAGATAAGTTTCCACCAATCTTTCAATCGACGCCGCGCTTAGATGAATGTTCGTTGCGTCTTGCAACTCTTTCTTCATCTGATTTTCGCTTAAATCCAAACCAAAGAAGGTATGTTTCTCATCCTCCATCTTTTGTTGTTCTTGAATCAGTCGAATTTTGTTATCTTGAAGCTGTTGCAGCTTTTCACGTCTCTCTTCGGGATTCAATACATATTTTTCAGCAATATCATAAATCTCTTTCGTTATATCTCCCAATATTTCTTCGCTATCGCCTATGGAGGCATTAAAGACACCTATTCTCGAAAGGCATCTATCATATATATCACAATCGATGGTGCCTTCCGTTATAATATTTATAATTGAAACGCTTTCGCTCTTTTGTCCATTACGATCTATACGACCGATTCTCTGTTCGATTGCTTGCGGATTCCAAGGCAGATCATAATTTATCATGCAATCGCAGAACTGATAGTCCAAGCCTTCGCAACCGACTTCAGAAAACAGTAAAACATCCAATGCTTCTTTTTGTGATTTGTCCATCATAAATCGCTCACGAAGCTTTACCCTTTCTTCGTCGGGAACACCGCCATGTACAACCCCAACTCTGATACCGCACGCAAGCAATTTGTCTGACAAATACTGCAATGTATGTCTGAAACTACTAAAGACCATAACCCGATTATTGTCCATGATTTGCTTGCCCTTAATGGTCTTTAACAGCTCTTCGAGCTTATTGTCGTGTTCATCCAAATTATCAGCCAGCAATAATATTTCTTTTACCGCTTCTTTGATTTTGGGAACCGACATTGTTTGATACAGTTTTTCTCCCACCTCAACATTAGTATTATCGTCTATATCTAAGCCAGAAATATCCAATTCATCAAAACGGCGCGTAAGAATCGTCTGTAAAAAAGGTTTTAATCCATGAATACAACTCGATGCCTGTCGCATGATAGTTGTCATCATAAACCGTATACCTCTATCGCCATGCAATTTAATAAGTATTTCAGCTTGCGTTTGCATAAGCTTAAAGTACAATTCTGCCTGCGCTTCGGTAAAATTAACTTTTATTGTTTCAGGCTTTCTTAAAGTAAAATTACCTATATCTCTCCGCCGCGTTCTATTGATTATATTTGCAAAGGTATGAAGGCTCTCTACATCTGTAATAAGCTCAACTCTTTCTTCGGGGCTGACATGCTCTCTGTTGAGCATCCTGACGACTTTTTGATAAACAGGATTTGTTGTGAGCATTGCGACACCCCAAGGAGTATCCGCCGCTTTTTTCAACTGTGTAAGCGCCAAAGATTTCCATTCCTCACGATTGCTGCGAATGATTTTTGCCGCCTCGTTAATAAATGGATTGGGAGCCGCCATGTGTCTAAAACTATCCAAATCAAACACAAGATCAGGGCGCAACAAATTCAGGAGTACAAATAAATCCTTATCTCCTAACTGAATGGGTGTTGCCGTAAGAAGCACTATGCTCTCTGCGTTGTCGCAAAACATCTGTGCTGCTTGATACGCATACGTGTTTTGATTTTTTATATGATGAGCCTCATCGATAATAACTAAATCGAATTTCGGGAACGGCTTTAAGTCAGCCAAACTCTTTTTATCCAGCTTTTTAGTAACCCCGTCCTTGGTAACGGTGCCGCACACAATCGCTTCATCGAACAAAGAATATGGAATAATACATTTCTGATAATCTGATGGCCATTCGCCATAATCGAGATCAGTCTCATCAATGCAATACCTAAGTTGTTTTCCGTCGATATGCGAAAATTTCTCACCAAACCGCTTCAATTCATTCTGCCACTTCTTTTCGGTTATCAGTGGACGTGGACAAATCACGAGAACGGACTTAATATCAAATCTTGCTTCCAGCTCTTTAAGAACCAAACCCGCTTCGATTGTTTTACCAACACCGACGCCATCGGCGATTAAGATGCGAGGGCTATCGGACTTGACAATCTTCAATACAGGTCTGAACTGATATGGTATGTAATCAATCTTTGCAGAATTTAGAGAATACAACGAACTAATGCTCGGATTAAGAATTAGTCTTGCTGTAAGTAACGCATTTAATTCCTTTGCGGTATAGACAAGATTCTCTCCGGGCATGTCAAAACTGGAAAGCTGCTCTTCAAAGAAGATCATCTTTCTACCATTAACGATTACCGTGTATTGAGTTGTGTTCCCAAAAGAATTAACTCCAACAACAGCTCCGACAGAACCGTCGTGATTGATTTTAACCGTATCGCCTATATTGAACATAGTCACTCCGCTTTTGTATCGTTTACTTCAAATCTTTGCGCAAGCATAGCAAAACTCGAATTTGTCTGTACCTGCTGACTTGGAATATACAAATATCTCCATTCCTTCAAGTTGTGTGCGCTGCAATACACGCTTGCTACACTGCAATACTTTACAGCGCGTTGTTTCTTCAATAAGTTATTTTCTTCGTTGAGTTTGTCCTCGCCTTTAATCTCAACAAGATACATCGTGGTTTCCGTCTCAACGACAAAGTCCGGTTCATATCTTTGAGAATTACCATAGTACAAACTAAACTGCTTTGGTGCCGGACGTAGCCATTTTAAGACTTCTGCGCTTTGTTCGCATACAGTGGCAAAACGTTTTTCAGGAGCAGAATCAAATTTATACATAGGATGCAAAGCTTTTTTGAACCCATTGAAAATCAGCTTAGGAACATCGCCGTCTGCAACATGCGTATAAATAGAGACGGGTTCGTCACCCAGCTTACGCAAATAACTCGGTTCATAGATATATGAACTTGTACCGGAAATCTCCTCTATCAACGTAGGATCAGAGCAAACGAAATGCTTTTTCATCTGCTCATAAATCCTATCTGAAATGCTGCGTTTGTTAAACATAACAATGTTCTTGATTTCATCGCTTGTAAATTTCTGCGAAAAATAATCGAATAACGTTGTTATCAAATCATAGAGCAGATCACAGCAAGCATCATAATCTACTTCCGGGCGCTTACTAATCTCATCAACGATTACGCGCATGGGATTCAAGGCATTAAAATCAAGTCCCTTTCCCTTAACAACCTCCACTTCTCCTGAATCCACAAGACTTTTTAGAAGAATGTCGTTAGGTATCGGATAATATGAGCTAAATTCTGATGTATCGAGTGTAAAATTCTCAAAATAATATAAAGCTTGATTGTCACGAGTTACCTTGATTTGCGGGATAATCATTGTTCCGTTTTCAATAATATCCCGTTGCTTCTCTATTTCCTCTCCGAGAAAGCGTTTGATTATATCAGAAAAATCTGTCCTGCGTTTTACAATCTCAGCAATATCCTCCCCGCCAACAACTTCATCCACTATCGAATTCGTTGTTACTTGAGGAAGATTTTCGCGGCCTACTACACGGTAGTTATCAATCAACTTCTTAGATGCCTGTTCCGCCGCCTTTACTAAGGTTTGTCTTTCTTCACCCGATAAATCCTCTTGGGTTTCTATAAAAGCACCCAAGTCAAATAAGCTCTGTTGAACCTTATCTTGATATGTAGGTTGAACAACGACCGACTCACTTTGCTCAATGTCTTCCGCGAAAATAATATTTCCCGCCTTGAGCAAGCTATCTGGTTTATTTGCTTCTTCGATTATCTTCTCGAACTTATCATGGGCAGTAATAACAAGCGAGTCTACATCTCTATTACCTGTTCTTTGTCCATAAGGAAGTCTTAATCCTCTACCTATTGTCTGTTCGCGCAAAGTTTGACTTGCAGCTGTTCTGAGAGGAATAATTGTGTACAAGTTATTTACGTCCCAACCTTCTTTAAGAATATTGACGTGAATAACAATCTCAACCGGATTATTATACTTCTCGACTTCCAAGAGAAGCTGAACGTTTTCATCTTTTTCAGCTCCTCTTTGATTGCTGTGCAAAATAATAGTCTTTTGCGCATATTTCCCGTCGAAGAAATGCGATGAAGATATATAAGCTTTTACTTGTTCCGCATGCGCTGTATCTTTGCAAACAACAAGAACAAACGGTTTTACGGGTTCAACCCCGTTGTTGATTGCATAATTCTTCAAACGCTCCTTTACACGTTCGTGGTTTGCGATGCCATCGGAAAGCATCATCCGATCCATTTCCTCTTGAGAAAAATTATAATCGGCAATATCCCTGCGCGTCATTGCGTAAGGTGTCTTTGTAAAACCGTCTTTAATTGCAGAAGACAACGGATATTCGTAAACAACGTTCTTGAACTTAACCGTCTTTGTTCCCTGTTCAACTTGTGGCGTAGCAGTAAGCTCAAGTCCCAAAATGGGCTTTAATTCGTTTATGGCAGCCATACCTCGGTCTGCACGATAATGATGGGACTCATCCATCAAAATAACCAGATCTTTTCTTGAAGCAAGAAAATTAAAATAGCTATTTCCCAAATATTCAGAAAGGTCTCGGATGCGTCCCAATTCTCGATTGAATTTTGAGATGTTGAAAATATTGATTGTAACATCCGAAAAGCCAAGCATTAAACCTTTTTCGCGATAGTTTTCTCCTGTAATCAAGTTAGGAGGCATACTTCTGAAACAGCCAATCCCTCTGAACACATACTTATCGCTTGAAGGATTTCCTAAATCTTGCTTTAACTTCTCGTATATCGTAAGGTTTGGAGCAACAACAAAGAAATTTTTTATGCCCTTTTGAGTGTAAAGATAGGTAATAAAAGCACCCATCAAACGAGTTTTTCCAACACCTGTTGCTAATGCAAACGTCAAGCTCATGAAGTCACGTTCAAAATTTGAACATGTAGGATAAATGTCATGAACCGCACGCAACGCCGCATTCAAATCCAAGTCTTTCTTCAATTCAACTTCGTCCAAAATGTCGTCGAGGATTTTGAGACTGCGTTTTTGCGGCTTACGTAAGCTCATACAACCGCTTATGTAATCAACCGTATATTCGGAGTATTCTGTTCTCATTCGTCATCATCCTCCTCACACGTAGGCACGTCGACGATGTTTAGGTTATAGTGGTCTTTCCCAAACTCGCAACGGCCAAGCAGATATTGCGGAATTTTTTTGACTTTGATGTTCTTATATGCCCTCTCAATGCCTGAATCATATGACTTACAGGCGAGAACAAGATATTCCCCTTCTTGCATCTCTTTTGCAATCTCATCAAGATAACTTTCCGTCAGATGAGTAGTCGTTGTATAGATATAAGCATTTTCATTTTTCCCCTGTTTCCAGTAAAAATTCTGATCCGGCGCATATTCAAATCCCTCATGTAATGCCATGGCTGCCGCAAGCATGTCCGCATTATATTCCTTGTTTATAACGGGATTGCCAAACTTATCTTCGACAATTAGCGACGGAGCAAGTTCGTAAAACTTATAACCGCCACCGCCTTGCCAGTTTTGTGATTTTGAAATACCCCCTTGATCTTCTCCGGATATTACCTTATCAAGTCTAACTTTACAATGCGTATATGCCTGTTCTCCCATTTCAATCGTAATATATTTTCTACCGAGCTTATGTGCTGTAGCTGCGGTTGTTCCTGAGCCAGCAAACGAGTCAAGAACAATATCGTCCGGTTGTGTTGACATATTAATTATACGTTTTATAAGTTGTTCCGGCTTTTTTCCTGACTTAAATGACACACCTCCTTCTAAATCTAATCTCCCCCATGATATATTTTGCCACAATGTTCCTATTTTTTGCGTTTTATAAACCAAACCGTTTTGCAAAATAGCAGAATCCCTCAACCAAACAACTAAAGTTTCATTCCAAACTAATTTGCTTGTAACCTTCCCCTTATCTTTTCCGGTAATAGGAATATATTCGTAGGAAATAAGTTTATTTTTTTCTCCAACAAAGTCATTTACTCTTGTTAATATAGAGGTTTGAGCATTCGTTACCATAAAAATATCATTAAAATATTTAGCATAAACTTCATCTTCAGGAATACTTAAATCCCTCGATAGTTTTGAAACAGAAGAAAATTCATAACCAATGTGCTCATATATTTTAATTTCTTCACCCGAACCATCCTTGGTAGACCCAATATATCGTTTTTCTCCATAGTTTGTTATAACTCTTGTATAATAAAAGCCAACTTTATTTTCTTTATGCTCCTTTATAAAATCTGATAAAAGTATCAACTCTTTTTCAGGCTCATAAACAACTTTATTATAATCTTTTACATAAATAAGAATAAACTCATAATTTTTTTTCAATCGCTTATCTTCTCCGCCACCTGAAGCACCTGAAACTGCCTTTGCTTTCACCGCAATAGTGTTTAAATAGTTGCCACGGCCGAATATTTCATCACACAAAACTTTCAAATATGCTTGTTCTTCATCATCTATCTGAATATAAATCAAGCCATTATCAGAAAGAAGTGTCTTCAATATTTGCAAACGCGAACGCATTAAGCCAAGCCAAATGCTATGCTCTAAGCCATCATCGTAATGTTCAAAAGCATTTCCTGTATTATACGGCGGATCTATATAAATACACTTGATTCGCCCTGCATACTTACTTTCAAGAGCTTTTAATGCAAGTAAATTATCACCGTGAATCAGCATATTCTCGGTGTCTTTATCTTTTTCGATATTGCTGAGCGTAGGATTCTCAATCAAAATTCTCGGCTCAAGTTTTATCTCTTCGTCTTTTCCAACCCACGTCAATTCAAGTTTATTAGCCATTTCTTATCTCCTATATTCCCAATTTATCGAAAAGTATCTTGTTGCGCTTTTTTGCGTCATTGATAATTTTATCATATGTTAGAACCTCAATATACACATTGTCTCTCATTCTAAACATGCCCAATTTATCAATAGTTTCATTAAAATTATTGAAATCCGCCAATTCATTTCTGTATTTATCCAGTGCATCACAAACAACATACAGATAAAATTTAGTATGACTATCAGTATGAATAATTCTTCCTTTCTTGTCTGTGACTGTGTTTGTCTTTATCTTTGTCATATAGCGTATAATCTGTTCAACTGGGTTATTAGTTGCTAAGTCGTCTCTCATAGGTCTCTTCAGCTCAAAAATAACGATCGTATCATACGCTGTCCCATCATTTTGCGTTTCTAACAATGCAATACTTTTATCAAATAGCATCAAGTCTGGTCTATCTTCACTTCTATCATTATTGAAAGGTATATCAGAAGACGCAAAGAAAAAGT
>CALXUV010000059.1 GCA_944391815.1 uncultured Clostridia bacterium
GTAATTGAGATAACCCGTAAAGCAGAATTCTTTGCCGATAAGGCAATAATATGGCCGCTCTTTTACACTGCCGTATTCTATCTTGTATTCGTTGGCGGACTTACTTTGCTTTTCGGATATATAGAAAAAAGCCAGAGTTACTACAAAATCTGAGATGAAACGAAAACTTACGAAGACTGAAAGTTTTGCGTAACGGAGATACATATGCCAATACTTGAAGTAAATAATCTGATAAAAAATTTCGGAAGCACACGGGTTTTGAAAGGGATAAGTTTTACTATCGAAAAGGGAGAAGTTTTAGCGATAATAGGTTCTTCCGGAAGCGGTAAAACGACGCTGCTGCGGTGCATGAATTACCTTGAAACTCCGGATGCGGGTTACATCAAGGTAAACGGAGAGATGTATTTTGACGCAGAACTCAACCGGTCGCTTACCGAAAGTGAAATAAGAACCAAGCGACTCCATTTCGGACTGGTTTTTCAGTCGTTTAACCTTTTCCCGCAGTATACGGTAACCGATAATATACTCCTTGCAGCGGTACTGCTTGAAAGCGAAAAGCTTAAAAACAGGTTAAAAAAAGGAGAAATCGACAAAGCTCAGTATAAGCGTGAGAAATCACAGCTCAAAGCAAACCTCATGTCAACGGCTTCTGCCCTTCTGAAACGCGTGGGGCTTACTGACAAGGCGGATTTTTACCCGTGTCAGCTTTCCGGAGGACAGCAGCAGCGAGCGGCAATAGCGAGGGCACTTGCGCTTACGCCTGATATTCTCTGCTTTGATGAGCCTACAAGCGCTCTTGACCCTGAGCTTACCGGCGAGGTTCTGAAAGTTATAAGGGGTCTTAAATCCGGGGATTCAACCATGATAGTCGTAACCCACGAAATGGAATTTGCGGCGAGTGTCGCCGATAAAGTGATTTTTATGTCTGACGGAGTCATAGAGGAGCAGGGAACTCCGGACGAGCTTTTCGGAAACCCCAAGAGTCCTGCGCTCAAGTCATTTCTTGGAAAAAATAAAATTTAATACCGTAGCCGCAGCGCATATGCGCCTGCGGCTTTATCGTTGGTAAATTATTCGTTATATTGAAGATTAATTTGTTTTTGCTTAAAACAAAAAATAATTACTCAAATCATACCGTAAAACCCGAAAATAAGGATTCGCTTGAATTATGTAAGTAAACAGGGACTGTTTGAATTGTATAAGTATTCAAATAAACTGACTTATAACCTGAAAAATAATCCGTAAATGAGGTGAGATCATGATAAAAATAACTTTCGGTACACCTGAAAAATATGTTCCTTCAATATTCTGTAAAAATTTTAATTATACTGAAACCAAGGTAAGTTACCCGGTTGAAAAAATTTCCTTCAAAATAAATGCAAGAGGATGCCGTCTTGAATTTCCGCTTTCGCAGGATGAGCATATATACGGGCTCGGTTTACAACTCAACGCATTTGATCTCAGAAAGAAAAAAATGGTGCTGAGAGTCAATTCGGATCCCATCACACCGACGGGAGATTCGCATGCACCGGTACCGTTCTTCGTAAGCACAAGAGGATATGGTATTTATATTGACAGCGCAAGATATCTCGAATACGATTTCGGGGCTGTCAAAGCCAATTCGGCTTCTAAGGAAAAATCTGAAAACGGAATTGCTGTTTCTACTGATGAACTGTACGGTGAAAGAAAAAGCGGTTCGGAAGAGGTGATAGCTGTTCAGATTCCGATAGCAAAGGGAGCAGATGTTTACATAATTGAAGGAAAAAATATTACCGAGGTTGTAAGCCGGTATAATATGATGTCGGGCGGCGGATGCGAAGTGCCCGAGTGGGGGCTTGAACCGTTTTACAGATGCTGTTCAAAGTATTCTCAAAGTCAGATAACCGAAACTGCAGAATATCTGAGAAGTAATGATATACCTTGCGGAATACTCGGACTTGAACCCGGTTGGCAATCTCACGCTTATTCGTGTTCGTATTTGTGGAACAAGGAGCTTTTTCCGGATCCGGAAAAAATGCTTGTGAAACTGAAAGAAATGGGTTTCCATGTAAGTCTTTGGGAGCATGCGTTTACTCACGAATCCTCCCCCATATACAAAACTGTAGCTGAAAATTGCGGCGATTACAAAGTTTTCGGAGGGCTTGTTCCTGATTTTACGGTAAATGAGGTCAGCAAGGCTTTTGCTGAGTTTCACCGTGATAAGGTCATGTACGGAATTGTCGACGGCTTTAAGCTTGATGAATGCGACGGAAGTGATTTTATAAAGACAGCATGGAGCTTTCCTCTCTGTTCGGAATTTCCCGGAGGTCTTGACGGAGAGCAGTATCATTCACTTTTCGGAGTGCTGTATATGCAGACAATACTGAAAGCACTGGGGGATACGAAAACGCTGTCAGAAGTCCGTAACGCAGGGGCACTGTCCGCAAGTTATCCTTTCGTACTTTACAGTGATCTTTACAATCATAAAAATTTCATCAGAGGACTGGCAACAGCGGGATTTTCCGGACTTCTCTGGACGCCCGAGGTACGCCATGCCGACAGTGCCGAGGATTTTATAAGAAGACTCCAGACCGTCGTATATTCTCCTCAGTGTCTTATCAACGGATGGTACTGTGATAAGCTTCCTTGGATAAATCACGGCTGTGAAGACAAGGTAAGAGAATTGCTGAAAGAACGTGAGAGAATTATACCAAAACTCAAAGAAGCGTTTGACAGGTATCACATTACAGGTATTGCTCCTGTAAGAGCTGTTGTCAGCGATTATTCAGACGATGCTGAAACCTATGGAATAGATGACGAGTATCTGTTCTGTGACGATATGTTGGTGGCACCTATGGTAAAAGGAGAAAAAAGCAGAAAGGTATATCTGCCTGAGGGTAGCTGGACAGAAATACATACCGGAAGAACTTACGGTAAAGGTTGGATAACCGAAGAAACCGATAACATCCCGGTATACAGAAAAAATAAAACAGAATTTTAATCAAATTCAATCAAATTGAATTTTCAGATAATTAAGCTAAAGCAACCTGGGAAAGTAAAATGAAATTAATGAGTTCAAGTACGGAGCTTGGCAAGATGAATCATTTCAGTTTAAGTAGTTGGGTTAGACGAAATAATCTTTATAAACAAAATGTAATATATAAAAATTGAAATGATAAAAGGGAATAAACAAGTGCAGTAAGATACAGTTTTCAGTTCTGTTCCAGGACCGAAGCCCAGTTTATTGGGGTGAGGTTGTTTTGTATAAGAAAATTGTTGGTTTTGGAAAATGGCTTTGAACCGAAAAAGCCGTTGAATGCTGATAGAGGAGAGGGATGAGCCGATCTCAGAATGAGGTGTTTCGGAGATGTAATAAGAGCAGCTTTGCTACCGGCGTTGGCACCCCAGAGTATGAAAACGACAGGTTTATCCGAATTATTCAGAATTTTGATTATATTATCAGTGAATACGCTCCATCCGATGTCCCTGTGACTGTTGGCAGCACCTCTTCTTACGGTGAGTGTTGCGTTCAGCAGAAGTACTCCCTGTTTTGCCCACGATGTAAGATCTCCGTGACCGGGTATTTCCATACCAATATCAGTGTGGAGCTCTTTGTAGATGTTTACAAGTGAAGGCGGAATCCGTACGCCTTTTCTTACTGAAAAGGAAAGCCCGTGCGCCTGTCCGGGTTCGTGATAAGGGTCCTGTCCGAGAATTACCACTTTTGTGTTTGAGTAGGGAGTAAGCCGCAGAGCGTTGAAAATATCGTTCATCGGGGGATAAATTTCTGTTGAAAAGTATTCGTTTTTCAGTATCTGCCGTATTTTTAGATAATAATCCTTGCAGAACTCATCTTTAAGCAGTTCATCCCAATCGTTACCGAGTCTGACCATTTTGTCTCCTTTCAAAAACGCATGAACATAAAAAACAGTAAATTTTTTGTTTGAAAAAATCTGATCATCCACACTTGAAATTAAAAAACATATTTGTTTCCGCAGTCAACAGAAATCTGTCGTTTGCTATGAATCCGGAAGTAATAAAACGTTTTGCTGTGAGTAAACAAGAAAGGAGCCTTGGCGCAAAGCGCAAAGACTCCGTATGGCGGAGAGAGAGGGATTCGAACCCTCGGTCGGGGTTAACCGAACACACGATTTCCAGTCGTGCGCCTTAGACCAGCTCAGCCATCTCTCCGTATATAAATGATCGTTATCAAACGCCCATTAATTATATCATAAAACAAACAGTTTTGTCAAGTGGAAAATAGAAATATTTAAAAAAACTTTATAGTAGATGAAAGTCCGGAATATACGGGCAAAAACTTAACGGATATATCAGTAAATATTATTGTTATTTTTTGAAAACAAACATTAATAAATAATAAAAATACGCCGGACTTTCCGCTTTTATGCGGTAAAGCACGGCGTATTTCAGGTGAATAAAAGGTTATACTTTGGATTTGATATTTAATTTACTGCATGGTTTCGTTTACTCGCAGCATTGCAAGCAAACTTTTTAAGCAGTCTGAAACAGTTACAATTAATTATTTTTTGACTTCAACCATCTCGAAGAATTCCAGAATATCTCCTTCGCGGATATCGTTGAAATGTTCGATACCGATACCGCATTCAAAACCCTGTGCAACTTCCTTGACATCATCCTTGAAGCGACGGAGAGATGCGAGTTTGTCTTCACAGAGTACCACTGAATCACGGAGAATTCTCATCTTGCAGTTTCTGGTTGCTTTACCGTCAGTTATATAACAACCGGCAATTATTCCGACGTTCGGGACCTTTATTGCCTGGCGCACTTCCGCATGACCGATTACGCTTTCCTTGTAAGTCGGTTCAAGCATACCTTTCATAGCGGCAGATATTTCTTCGATGCAGTCGTAGATAATACGGTATGTTCTGATATCTACTTTTTGCTTTTCTGCTGAATCAAGAGCTACTTTATCGGGTCTGACGTTGAAACCGACTATAATGGCGTTGGATGCGGAAGCGAGCATTACATCGCTTTCAACAATACCACCGGCACCGGAATGGATTACGTTGACTTTGACTTCATCGTTTGAAAGTTTGAGAAGAGCAGTTTTAACGGCTTCCGCAGAACCCTGAACGTCAGCTTTTACAATAACGTTGAGTTCTTTTACGCCGTCTCCCATGCTGTCAAACAGAGCTTCAAGATTTACTTTTGCGTTTGATCTGAACATCTCGTCTTTCTGTTTTGCTTTTCTCTGTTCGGCAAGTTCTTTTGCCATTCTTTCGTTTTCAACGACATTGAATTCGTCACCGGCTCCGGGTACTTCGCTTAGTCCGTCTATCTCGACCGGTACCGAAGGACCGGCTGATTTGATGTGTTTTCCGTTGTCGTCTTTCATCGCCTTGACTCTTCCGACTGCAGTTCCTGCAATTACCGTATCTCCGACTTTAAGGGTACCGTTCTGAACAAGCACAGTGGCGACCGGACCTCTTCCTTTATCAAGCTTAGCCTCTATAACGACACCTTTGGCTTTTCTGTCGGGGTTGGCTTTGTATTCCTTGACATCGGCGATCAGAATAATGTTTTCCAGCAGATCCTGTATTCCCTGACCGGTTACTGCCGAAACGGGCACACAAATTACGTCGCCGCCCCATTCTTCCGGCACAAGTTCGTACTGAGTGAGAGCCTGTTTGATCTGATCGGGATTGGCGGTAGGTTTATCCATTTTGTTTATCGCTACTATTATGTCAACACCGGCGGCTTTTGCATGATTTATAGCCTCAACTGTCTGCGGCATAATACCGTCATCAGCGGCAACGACAAGTATGGCAATATCGGTTGCCATGGCGCCTCTTGCACGCATAAGAGTAAATGCTTCGTGTCCGGGAGTGTCAAGGAAGGTAATGTCTCTGCCATCTACCTTTACGCGGTAAGCTCCGATGTGCTGGGTAATACCTCCGGCTTCTCCTGCGGTGACCTTTGTGTGACGGATGGCGTCAAGAAGGGAAGTTTTACCGTGGTCGACGTGACCCATAACGCAGACGACAGGGGCACGCGTAACAAGGGACTTGGGATCGTCCTTTTCGTCTTCGAAAAGTTTGTCTTCGATAGTTACGACGACTTCTTTTGTAACCTTTGCACCCATCTCATCGGCAATGAGGTAAGCCGTATCGAAATCTATGGTCTGATTTACAGTAGCCATTACTCCGAGTGAGAAAAGTTTCTTTATCAGGTCTGCAACGGTGATTTTGAGCTTGATTGCAAGTTCTCCGACCGTAATTTCATCCGGAATAGAGACTGAAACGGGAAGTCTTCTTGCTTTTTCCATCTGCTGTTTACGCAGTTTTTCAAGCTCGATTTTTTCCTTATCTTTTTCCCTGTCGAATTTTCCGACCTTTTTTCTTCCCTCAATTATTCTTCCGCCCCGCGAATCCCCGAAATCTTTTCCGGCTTTGCTTGCCAGATTTTCCAGCTTTTCATCATACTTTGAAAGATTAACGTTTGAACCTCTTGTGTCAACGACTCTTGCTTTCGGATTTGTACCGGTGCGTTCAGGCTGAGCGTTCAGCTCCACACCGCCGCTTGATTTTGGCCTCTGCTGATTTAAATTCGGCTGAGGACGCTGCGGCTTTTGCTGGACTTTCTGGGGTTTTGAGTGCTGGGGAGGCGGCGTGAATGTCCGTTCTTTCTGCTGGGGTTTCTTTGTTTCGACCGGCTTTGTTGCAGCAGCTGTTTTTTCGGACTCATATGATTTTGCAGTTTCGGTTGCTTTTGCAGGTTCGGAAGCTTTTACCGTATCCGGAGATTTTACCGCCGGCTCATTTTTCTTCGTTTCGGGAACTTTTACCTCACCCGAAACTTTTTTGTTATCAAGCGGTTTTGGTTCCGTTTTTTCGGTTTTAGCTACCGTCTTGTTTTCCTCAGGTTTTCCGGCTGTCTGACTACCGGATTCTGCCCGGCTCTGAGCTGACTCGGGTTTCTTAATCCCGGCTGTTTTTACTTCCGCCGAAGATTTTTTGCTTTCGGTCTGCTTTTCGGCAGATTTTTCTTTTGCCGGCTCATTTTTGCTTTCCTGTTTGGTTTCAGGTTTGCTGTCGGGCTCGGTGCCGACCGCAGCTTTGGATTTTTCCTGAACATCCTTTTTGACTTCTGTGCTTCCGGATACGGTTGACTGATTTTTTATCTCTGCCGGTTTTGATTTTGGCTTGGAAACAGTAGTTTCCGAAGCTTTTTCCGGAGCCGGAGTATCGGGAGTTTCCGTCTTCTTTTTTTCCTTTGATTTCTGTTCTGTTGTCTTGGTTTCTGTCGCTTTGCCGGGTTTCTTATCGGTGTCAGGGGCAGCAGAGCCCGAAAACTCCGTTATAACCGCTTTTCCCTCAAGATAGTCCTCAAGGCTTATGCTTTTTTCGGTATAGCTTTCACTTATACTCGCAAAAAGTTTATTGAACGCCTGAGGCTCAATTGAAGCGGAGGTCGTTTTGTATTCAAAACCGAGTTCTTTCAGTTTTTCCTGCAACTCTTTTCCGCTTTTCATCTTGAGCTCTTTTGCAAGCGCAGAAATTTTCACGCTTGGATTTGTTGTTGCCATTAAGTATAACCTTTCCTTTCACGTTTATGAAAAACAGCCGCTTCATGCTGTTTTTCTCAGCGAACAGACAAATTCACCCTATGCCTGTTCGTTTTTTTCATTGTTGTCCGAATTTATTATTGCGGATGCAAGTCCGCTGTCGGAGATTCCGGCGACGGAGAGTTCGCCGAAAACTCCCATTTTTTGTCCGAAGGTCGCTTTGTCAGTTTCAAGATTTACAACGGCTACCCCGTAAAAACCTGCGCAGTTGTTTATCTTTTTGCGTGTGTTATCCGAAGCGTCCGAAGCCATCAGAATGACTTTGACTGAGTTCTGTTTTCTGCTGCGGATGCTTTCAAGCGTCTTTTCAGATCCGAGAGTCATCTTTCCCGCTTTTCTTGAAATTCCGGCAAGGGACATTATTTTACGTTCACTGTTCATTGATGTCGAGTTCCGTTTCGAGTCTCTGATAAACCTCTTCGGTTATTGCCGACTCGAGGTTCTGTTCAAGCCGCCTGCTTTTTTTCGCTTTTCTCAGGCATGAAACGTTTTTGCAGAGATAAGCGCCTCTTCCGGATTTTTTTCCGGTGAGGTCAATACTTATCTCGCCGTCCGGACTGCGTACGATGCGGAGTAACTGTTTTTTTTCTTTGGTTTCGCCGCAGCCGACGCATCGTCTCATAGGTATTTTCTTTTTTATTTCCAAGTTACTGCACCTTACTTTGTTTTAATGTCTATTTTGATACCGGTGAGCTTTGCGGCAAGTCTTGCGTTCTGTCCTTCTTTTCCAATGGCAAGTGAAAGCTGATCCGGTGCAACAAAAACCTTACATGAGCGTTCGCCGTCCATTTCTACACTTTCGACGGTTGCAGGAGCCAAAGCCGCACGCACATATTCTTCAGGGCTTTCGCTGTACTTGATTATATCAATTTTCTCTCCGCTTAACTCGTTTGTGATGACTGCTTTTCTCTGATTTGCAGGACCGACACAGGTTCCTATCGGATCAACGTCCGGATCTCTGCTCATAACGGAAATTTTTGTTCTTGAGCCTGCTTCTCTTGCTATGTTCATTATAACAAGTGTACCGTCGGCAATTTCCGGAATGTTGAGTTCAAACAGACGTTTGACAAGTCCGGGATGAACTCTTGAAAACGTTGCGAAGGCTCCTTTTGACTCTTTTTTTACCTCAATCAGGTACACTTTAATGTGCTGACCGATCTCAAAGGTCTCTCCCGGTATCTGTTCCGCTTTAAGAAGAGTGGCATATCCGCTGCCTACCTTGATCTTTACGTTGCCGGTATCAGGGAATATCTCTTCAACGACTGCGCTGACAACCTCTTCTTTTTTCTCCTCATATTCTTTAAGGAGCATGCCTCTCTCGGCTTCTCTTATTGCCTGTACTATAACCTGTTTGCCTGTAATGGCGCTGAGTCTTCTGAATTCGTCGGGTTTTACTTCGATTTCGATAATTCCGCCTATTACACTCTTTTTGGAAATCTTTTTGGCTTCTTCGAGAGAAATCTGGGTTACGCTGTCCGTTACCTCTTCGACGATTTCAAGTCTCTTGAAAACTCTGAAATCGTATTTTTCCTCGTTTATCTGTACTCGTACGTTGGTGCTGCCGCCCATTTCACGGCGGTAAGCGTTTACGAGAGCCGCTTCAAGTTTTTCATACATATATGCTTTCGGTATACCTTTGGTACTTTCAAGCATATCGAGTGCCGCAAACAATGCCTTGTTCATTTTTGTTTTTCCTCACATTTCAAAATATGTTGTTGCTTTTGATATCATTTTTTTCGGTATTTTGTAAGTTTTGCCGCCTTTGTCAGTAACGGCAACTTCGTCTTCGGTCTCAGAATATTCTGTAAGTGTACCGACTATGCTTTTTTTGCCTTCCACCTGGGTAAACAATTTAAGTTCAACTTCCGAGCCGATACATTTTCTGAAGTGGTCGGGAGTACGGATATTTCTTTCAAGTCCAGGCGAGGAAATATCGAGGTAATAGGACTCTTCGATCGGGTCCGCCTCGTCAATTATAGTTTCAACAGCTCTGTGAACCTTTTCGCAGTCACTCAGATCGATTCCTTTTTCACTGTCGATGGTTATTTCGAGATGTCTTTCGTTTCCGACCTTGAAATAATCAACATCCCAGATGCTGTAACCGAGCCTGTTGATTTCAGGTTCAGTCAGTTCTCTGATTTTTTCCGCAGTATTTTTTTTCTGTGCCATTTTACTCCTTTCCCTTCCGGCTGGATTATCTAAACAGAAAAGAGCAGGTTTTATATCCTACTCTTTCCATACTATATTATTGTACATATATTATATCACAATGTACGGTATTTTTCAATAACTTTGGCAAAACAAATTATTTTTCTAACAATAGTACAACAAATCCGAATTTGTCTGAAAATTTTTGTAAATAACTGACAATTATTCCATTTCTCTGAGGTCTGAAAGTTCGTCTTCGCTGACATCAGACTCGAAAGGAATCTCGACATCGCTCATTCTTCTGCCGCAAAAAGGGCAGAATGCAAAGCTGTCCGACATAAATCTTCCGCAGTCCGGACAAATAACCTTTCCGCATACTATTCTGTACTGTTTTTCAAGCATTACGAGAAGTTCTTCTTTTTTTGTGATTCTTTCTCGGATATATGACAGCTCCTCGTCGCTACCGGCGGTGCCGTGCAGTTCGGATTTTCCGATCATTGCATACAGAGAATTGAGAGAATTACGCTGAGACACTATCCTGTAATGGAGCTTTGCGGCATCCATTGCGGTGATTACCGTTTCCTTAATGTTATCGGCGGTATCTTCGCAGAAGTCTTTGACGTAAAGAAACGCCTGCTTTAATTTTTCCGGCATTGAATCCACTTCCTTTCCTGCCTTGGCATGTATTTTCGTCCGTCTGATCAGATATTGGTGTTGGTCAGTGATTTTATGGTCTGTACATCGTAACGCGATTTTACATCATCGTTTACAGTTACATCTATTTCTCCGAAAAACTTTTCGCACTTGCTGTCATAAACGTAGGTATCAAAATTCAGCATAACGTTTTTTTCCTGAACGCTCAGATCCGAATAGTTTTTCAGCGGATTTCTCCTGATTATGAAGGTGGCGTAATCGTCCTCGTAAAGCGTGTAGGAGCCTTCATTGCAGTTCATAACGGCTTTTATAAATCCTGTTCCGTAAACCGTGTAGTCATTTGCCGAGAGATTTACTCCGTCCGGAAGATACTCATATTTACTCAGGTCTTCTTCCGAGTGATCGGTTTTAAGTTTATCAAAACTCTCTCCGTTTTCGAGCTTGGTCATGATATCGTTTACAAGCTGCTGCTTTTCCGCTTTTTCTTCTTCGGTGAGTTCCTCTGTAACATAAACTCCGTTTGAGTCGGTAATATATTCTCCGTCCTCGCTTAGCTTCGGTTTTTCCTTGGTGTAGATATAAATCCACTCGGCACAGAAATAGTTTTCCAGGTAGTAGGCGGATTTTTCCTCTTCGGTTATCGGATAAGGTCCTGCGTCACCGAACAGATATTCGCATACAACCGTAAGTTTTTCCTGAGCGTAATAAATGTTTTCAAGAGTTTTTATATTCAGACCGTATGAACCGAGATATTCGTTAGCCTGAGTAACTCCGCCGTACGACTGCTTGATTCCTTCGATTTTATCGCTTACCGCTTCTTTTACGGTCTCGGAAAAAACAAGGGAATAGTCGTCGAAAAGCTTCATTGCGACAAGAACCTGCTTTGCGTATCCGTCGACAAAACCAGTAACAAATTCTTTATAGGTCTCATCTCCGTTTTCCGTTTTGCTCTGCCAGAAGCTTTCTTCATCTTTACCGTTGTTGTATGAGTAGAGGAAAAGGGTTTTGTATTTTGACATCCAATATGAATACATGGCTTCGGTAATTTTATATCCCTCGTATTCCATAACCGTATCGCCTTTTATTATTCCGCAGGAAGTAAAAGCGGAGAGAGAAAAGATTACGGCACATAGAACACATATAAGCCTTGATTTTATTTTCATTTTTAACCTTCCGAGTATTAATTTAACACAAGTATAACAGTTTTTTCGGCTTTATTCTACCTGATTTCTGTTTTTATTTGTATATATTTTTTTAAGATTTGCAGGATTTCATCCACAAAACCGCTGTTGCCGGCAAGTTTTACCGTGAAGTAAGGGGAATTTCCGGCTGAAATGAAGAATCTTCCCTTGAAAGCCGTCTGCATTTCCCTGATTGCCGTCGGTTCAAAACTGCCGGTGTAGAAAAGTGCGCTGTTTTCTCTTTTTTCGATTTTGTCAATTGCGACGCTTCCGCCCAAAGCCCTTATGAGTGAAATTTTCATCAGTGTTACCGCCTGAGCCGGCAGAGTGCCGTATCTGTCGCAGAGCTCATCGGTTACGTCCGAATAGTCTTCCTCATTCTGAACAGAAGCGATTTTTTTATATGCGTCGATACGCTGCGAGGTGCTGCGAATATATTTTTCCGGAATATAGGCATCGGTATTCAGATTGACCTTACATTCGGTTGCGGGTTTCACCGTTTCGCCTTTTTCTTCAAGAACTGCTTCGCTCAGAAGCTTCATATAAAGCTCGTATCCAACGCTTTCCATCTGCCCATGCTGTTCGCTTCCGAGGAGGTTACCCGCACCGCGGATTTCCATATCCCTCATTGCTACTCTGAAGCCTGAGCCGAATTCGGTAAAGTCCCGTATTGCCGCCAGCCTTTTTTCTGCCACTTCTTTAAGGACAGTTCCTTTTTTGTATGTCAGGTAGGCGTAAGCTCTTCTGCCGGATCTTCCGACTCTTCCCCTTATCTGGTGAAGCTGTGCAAGGCCGTAGCGTTCAGCGTCGTCTATTATCAGGGTGTTGGCGTTCGGTATGTCAACTCCCGCTTCAATCAGTGTCGTACATACAAGAATGTCGATGTTGCCGGAAAGCATATCCCTCCAGATGTCCGAAAGCTCCTCTTTGTCCATCTGACCGTGCGCAACGGCAATATTTGCGTCCGGCATTGCCTGAGAAATGTCTGCGGCAATTTCGGAAAGCGTTTCAATTCTGTTGTGAAGGTAAAATACCTGTCCGCCCCTGCGCAGTTCTTTCTTCATTGCCTCGAATATTATGGCTTTGTCATATTCGAGCACATAGGTCTGGACAGGTATTCTGTCGACCGGAGGTTCTTCAAGAACCGACATATCCCGTATTCCGCTCATCGCCATATTAAGAGTTCTGGGTATCGGCGTTGCGGTAAGCGTAAGCACGTCGACGTCTTTTACAAGTTTTTTCAGTTTTTCCTTCTGCGCAACCCCGAAACGCTGTTCTTCATCGACAATGACTAAACCCAGCTTTCTGAATTCAACGTCCGAAGAAATCAGCCGGTGTGTTCCGACGATTATGTCAGTTTCGCCTCTTTTCAGCTTTTTCAAAGACTCTTTCTGTTCTGCGGGTTTACGGAAACGTGAAATCATATCAACTGTTACAGGGAACCCTCTCATACGTGAGCATATAGTCTGATAATGCTGAAAAGCAAGAATGGTAGTCGGAACCAGAATGGCTACCTGATACCCGCTTCTTGCGGCTTTGAAAGCAGCTCTTAACGCAACTTCTGTTTTACCGTATCCGACGTCACCGCAAAGCAGTCTGTCCATCGGAACATGACTTTCCATGTCGGCTTTTATCTCCTTTGCGGCATCAAGCTGACCTTCCGTTTCCTCAAATTCAAATGCGCTTTCAAATTCCTGCTGCATTGCGTCGTCGGCATCAAAAGAAATACCTTCTTTTCGCATTCTTTCGGCGTAAAGGCTGATTAACTCCTTGGCCATTTCCTTTGCGGCAGCCTTTGCCTTGGTTTTGAGCTTTGTCCAGTCGCTTCCGCCGAGCTTTGATAGCTTGACAAGTCCTGATTCCGCTCCGGCTCCGGTGTATTTTGAAATTCTGTCAAGCTGTGTTGCCGGCAGATAAAGCTTGCCGTCCCCGGCGTACTCGATTTTGAGGTATTCCGAGGTTACCCCCGCCATTGTGACGGTAGACATTCCGCAGTAACGTCCGATACCGTGACTCTCGTGAACCACATAATCGCCTATCTGAAGTTCGGCTTCAGAGAAGATTTTCTTTTCATCTTTCTTCTTTTTTCTTGTTTTTTTTGCGGTACTCAGAATTCTTCCTGCCGAAAAAACAGAAGCGTACATCGAAAGACAAACATATTTTGTCTGCATAAGCTCAAAACCCGGCATATTTATACCGCTGATGAAGTTGGGGATTCCCGGTTCTGACTCTTCAGCCGAAACGGTGCAGGTGATACCGTCGCTCAGCAGTTCTTCGCAGATTTTACGTGACACCGTTTCGTTTTCCGTCAGAATATTTATCCTGTATTTTGAGGCAACAAACAGAGAAAGGTCGTCTTTAAGCAGGGGAATGTTATCTTTAAGCGAAACGTTTTGTCTGCATCTGACAGAAAAAATTCCGGAAACTTTTTCGTATGTTGCCGTAAACATATTGCAGTAAACGCTTGTGTGAGCATAAATAAAATCAAGAAAAAAGCCCGCATCTGAACCGTATTCTGCATAAATTCCGCTTATTTCTCCGGTCGTAATAAGCTTTTCCACGGTTTCAGAATTCTGAAAATCATAGCTTTTCAGTCTGTCGGTAACGGCGGAATACTCGGAAACTATAAGCAGTGTGTTGTCGTCAAAGTAGTCGAGCAAGCACTGCCGTTCGGGGTAAACTACGCTTATATACTTGTCAGGAACTTTCAGTATACCGGTTTCAGCGAGTGCCTCCTCCTCGCTCTTTAATTGCTCGCGTATCATGTCGTTTGCGGCTTTTTTCTGCTGCTTACGCATGATTTCGAGAATTTTCTGTTTTTCCTGCTCGCCGTAAACTATTTCTCTGCCCGGAAACAGTACGAGTTTTTCAGTCATTTCTTCGGTACGCTGGGAAATTACGTCAAAAAAGCCTATTCTGTCGATTTCGTCACCGAAATATTCAATTCTCAGCGGCTTTTCATATTCGGGGGGGAATATATCAACGATTCCGCCTCTTACCGAAAACTGCCCCTGTCCTTCTACCATATCGCAGCGCGAATAACCGAGAGCGCATAGTTTAAGGCTGAGCGAGTCGAGAGGGTAGACGTCGCCGATTTTCAGCGAAAGCGTCATTTCCGAGAATTTATCCTTGGGAACTGTAAACTGAAGGGCGGCATCGGGCGTTGTAATGTAGACGTCGGCACTGTCGCTGATTATTTTTTCGAGCACCGAAAGTCTTTCGTGCTCATATGAATGGGATGCTCTGATGTCGGAAAAGGTGAAATCTCTGAAAGGATAAACCGCAGCGTTAAGTCCGCACTCGGTGAAAACCTTTGCGCAGAGAAAGCCCGACGATTCGTCGGGCACGACTATCAGTGTTTTGCCTTTGCATTTTTCTTTGTAATCAAGGGCAAGAGCTATAAAAAATGCGCATTTTCCTCCGTCGGAAAGTCCGGTCATGACAGCCGGAAATCTGCGTTTTGATTTGTTTTGTGCTATAACCTCACGCAGAAGACCTTTGTATTCTTTTTCTTCCCTTAAAGGATTTATAAGTCTGTTCAAATTTTTCCTCCGTTATTTGCTGTACCTGTTCATGGCGAGATCTGTTTTGTCTGCGATCAGCATAGGTAAAGCTTCTCCGGCTCTTGTCAGCGAACCGTAAAAGTTTTCTTTATCGGTTTCCGGTATTTTTCCGAGAACCCAGTTTACAATATTCTGTTCTTTTGGCGGTTTTCCAACGCCTATTCTTATTCTGGCAAAGCTGTCTGTTCCCGTATGGTATATGATGTTTTTTATACCGTTATGCCCGCCGTCCGAACCTTTTTTACGTATTCTCAGCACTCCGACGTCAAGATAAATATCATCGTAAACAACAATAAGCGAGGTTTCGGGGTCGAGCTTGTAGAAAGAAAGTGCGTCTCTTACAGCCTCGCCCGATTTGTTCATGAAGGTCTGCGGTTTCATAAGCAGGACTTTTTTGTTTTCAATGGTTACTTCTGCGGTAAGTGATGAAAACCTGAGCCTGTCAATAGAAATGCCGTTTTTCTCGGAAAAGTAATCGGCAAGCATAAATCCTGCGTTATGCCTGGTGAATGTGTATTCGCTGCCCGGGTTACCGAGAAAAGCCACTATTTTTTCCGGAGAGCCGATTTTGCCTTCCGGTTCCTTTTTTTCAAGGCTTTTTAAAATTTCAAAAAGTCTGTCCATAATTAATCCTCTTAAATTCAGTTAACGCCTGACTTGTTGCGGTAGTGAAAAACAAAGAATACGGTACCGTGACCGGGAAATCAAAAACACGCCAATTTACGGAAAAATAACCGGCACTTGGATTGTTTGCGGAATTCATTTTTCCGGCGGATGGGCGCCGGGTGCTCAGAGTTTGTTTTTCCGAAAATCCGGAAATTGCTTTGAAAATGATCAAATAAGCGGAAGTTTTCCGGAAACACGAAAGGCGGAAACAAAGTTCCGCTTAATCTGCTCACGGACAAGTATACAACAATTACCCCGAAATGTCAAGAATGGCGGAAATGCTTTTTTGTTAATGAATTGTTAATATGCTCGCTTTTTATTGACAAAATAATCGGTGTGTGGTAAAATAATGCCATAGAATAACTTCTAAGAGGGCATTTATTTATGAACACCGACCCTTTAAAACGATACAGAAAACTGAGAGCATAATCCGGGAAGACAGGCGGGTTATGCTTTTTTTGCTTTGAAGTCAGCAAAAAATAAATGTAGCTGACAGCAAATGAAAGGAAATAATATGACACTGACTCTGAAAATACTTATAGAGATTCTGCTGATAATATTCGGAAATCTTTTGACACTTATGGAAATTTCCGTGGTTTCCGCAAGCGAAACGGATCTGTCATCCGGTAAGGGGAAAAGGATTAAAAGAATAACAAGACTCAGAAAAAACACCAAATCGTACCTCGGCTCTTTGAGATTTGCAATGACTTTCAACGATATAGCAACCGGGGCATGCGCTGTGCTGTTTTTCTCGGGATACCTGACCGGAGCGTTTTCAAAAATATCATTTACCGGGCTTTTGGCAGATTTTGTATCGGTGCTGATAACTCTTGCGGTAACTGCGCTCGTCGTCTGCATAGTCGGTGAATATATTCCGAAATATATAGCAATCAAATATCCTTTGCAGATAGCAAAAGCGCTTGGTTCTCTTGCAACCGCCGTATACTTTGTGTTTCTTCCTTTTTCAAAAGCGTCGGCTGTTGCGGCGGCTCCTTTTTTAAAGATATTTGACGTCACGCCCGCAGAAGAGGGAGTAAGTATAACCGAGGAAGAAATAAAAATACTTGTGGAAGCCGGAAGTGAAAAGGGGACCATAGACAGTGAAGAGAAGGAGTTTATAGAAAACGTTTTTGCTTTTGACGACCTGACGGCAAATGACATTGCGACTCACAGAACCGGCATAACACTTCTTTGGACAAGCGAAAGTCCGGAGGAGTGGGAAAAGACGATTCTTAAAAGCAGTCATACGTTTTTCCCGGTGTGCGACGAAAAGATCGATAACGTTGTCGGGGTACTGAATTCCAAGGACTATTTCCGGCTTAAAAACCGATCGCTTGAAAATATAAAAAGACATGCCATAACTCAGCCGTATTTTGTTCCGGAAACAATGAAAGCCAACTCTCTTTTCAGAAATATGAAGCAGAAGCGGATATATTTTGCGGTAGTTATCGACGAGTATGGCGGAATGAGCGGAATAGTGACCATAAATGATCTTCTTGAATGTATTGTCGGCGATATCTATGATGATCCTGCGGTAAACCGTCTGCCGGATATAGAACCTCTTGACTCAAAGAAATGGCTTATTCGCGGTTCGGCTCCTGTCGAAGACGTTGAAAAAGCCCTCGGAGTAAGGCTCGAGGGCGATTTTGACACATTTGCGGGGTATGTTCTGACGATGCTCAGCTCAATTCCGGAGGACGGAAGTACGCTCATGGTCGAAAATGAAATCATGACCGTACGCATTACCTCTGTGACAGATCACAGAATAGAGAAGACCATGGTTTCGCTGAAAGATATTCCGGGCGAAACAGAAGACGATTAAATATCCGACGCAAAAACCGTGCAGAATTCATCGCACACCTTTTTCAGAAGAAATTCCGAATGAGGTGTGCATTTTTCTGTCCGGAATTTTGCGTCAAAAGAACTTTTGCCGGTAAAATATCTGAACCAGACAAGTCCTGCCAGATATCTTCCGAAATCCTCTGAAAGATGGTAACCGTCACGGTATAGAGAATCACCGCCCGAAAAACGGTCAAACTCTTTTAATTTGCAGGCGGCATTTACTGCATTTCCGACCGGAATAATGCCGAGGCTGTATTTTTCTGCGGCAATTTCCGAGGCATTTTTCAATGATGAAAACATTTTTTCCGGAGAGCAGTCATATTTCGGGAAATCGGGGTGTTCCGAACCTTTTTCGTACTGCCAGGTACGGTGAAAAACTATTCGGCTTTGCGGTGCGCCGGCATGAAGAAATGAAATTATTTCGTCAAGGTAAGGTTGATAGCTATCCGGTATACCCGAAAGACCGCTTACCTGCTGTACCGTTATATAGTCCCAGCTTTCACGCCGGACGGCATCACTGAGGGAAATTTTTTCAAGAATTTCCCCGTTTTTCTGATATTCGTATTCAGGCAGGTCGCTGTGAAGATTTGAGGCGTGTCTTTCAAGACTGCATCCGCCGATGCAGCAGTTCCGGACAAACATCTGTATGCCGGCGCTTTCGGATATAGTTTCAAGGTGACGGGTTGCGTCCTGAGAAAAGCTGTTTCCGACGGCGAGAATTTTCAGCATTCGACAAATGCCCTGAAAGCCTCGTAAGTTGAGTAAATATCGGCTTTCGAAACCACTTCGTAGGGTGCATGCATTGATATTACCGGTACTCCGAGGTCAACGGTATCGATGTTAAGGTTAGCTATATACATTGCTACCGTTCCGCCTCCACCGAGGTCGACTCTTCCGAGCTCCGACGTCTGCCATCTTACTCCGCACTTGTCAAAAATTCTGCGCACATATCCGACAAATTCGGCAGAGGCATCGCTTGTTCCTGATTTTCCTCTTGCGCCGGTGTATTTGGACATGGTAGTTCCGCAGGAGATCATTGCGCTGTTGCGGGCTTCGTAAACATCCTTGAAATTGGGATCGAATGCGGCGTTTACGTCTGCCGAAAGACATTTTGAAGCAGCTCTTACAGCCATAGGAGAATAACCGAGAGACTCAGAGATTCCATGGATAAGATCAAGAAGGATCATGCTCTGCATTCCGGTATTTCCGAGACTTCCGATTTCCTCTTTGTCAGCAAGGATACCAAGAACGGTGTGAGGAGTGTCGCTTTCGAAAATTGCTCTCAGCAGAGGATATGCGCAGACTCTGTCATCGTGACCGTATGCGCCGATAAGGGCCCTGTCAAAACCGATATCTCTTGCGTTGAACGCCGGCACGCAGGTCAATTCAGCGCTTATGAAATCTTCTTCGGTAATTCCGTAGGTGTCGTTCAGTATTTTCAGAACGTTGAGTTTTACCGATCCGTCACCCTCGTCCTCTTTGAGCGGCATTCCGCCTATCAGAATATTGAGTGATTCACCGGTTATAGCCGTTCCGAGAGGTTTCTGATACTGTTCCTGAGAGAGGTGGGGGAGAAGATCGTTTATATAAAAGACCGGATCTCCCTCTTTATCGCCTATTCTTACGGTTACTTCCGTTCCGTCTTTTTTTATAATAACACCGTGCAATGAAAGCGGTATTGTTGTCCACTGGTATTTTTTTATACCTCCGTAATAGTGGGTTTTGAAGAAAGCCATACCGCTTTCCTCATAGAGCGGAACCTGTTTGAGATCAAGCCGTGGGGAATCGATATGGGCGGCAAGAATCCTCATTCCGTTTTCGGCAAGATTTTCGCTTCCTACTTTGAAAACGAAAAGACTTTTTCCGCGGTTATTGTAGTATTTTCTGTCGCCCGGAACCAGTTTTTCTCCGGGAATGTATTCGGTATAACCGTATTCTTTTGCCGCGGAAATAGCGGTAATAACGGCGAGTCTTTCGGTTTTCGCTTCGTCAAGGAAGCATTTGTATCCCTCGGCAAAGTCAAATATTTTTCTCTTTTTGTCATCGTCTGATACATCGAAAATGTTCTGCTTTTTCATCTGAAGAGTTTCTGACAGTTTCTGTTTGTTTTCCATAATGGGTATCCTTTCTTTCCGTAATCGGTTATATTATTTTCTAAATTAATGCAGTTGACGTTTATCTGCCGGAAATTAACTGAGCTATTCTGCGGTAGATACTTGGTGATTTTTGTAATATTTTTACATAACGTATCTAAAAGTCGGGATTTAAAAATCCTCTATACAAGACTTTTTGAAAATTGAGTTGCGGTTATCTGTACTGAAATCTGAGGAGAAAATATCTGCACATGCAGGTACAGGTTGCAGAATGCTTGTGCGGCAAAGTGTATTTCATTAATTTAATCTTGTTGCCACCGGGACCGCAAAAGTCCGGAATCCTCAGATAAACGGTCTTCTGTCAAGAACAAGGCGGAGCGGCTTTTCGGTTTTTACAATACCCGGAAGCGCCTGCTGCATCTCGGCAAGTGCACATACAGTACCGAAAAGCATATGCAGGTCGTTGGCTCCGTCGTCGCTTTCAAAGTCGGTGTCCGTAAGAAATCCGGTCATCCTCTGCGCAAAATCGTATATCAAAGCCTTGACTTTTTCATTTTTGTGGGTGGTTTGCCTTGAAGCGCGGTGAATACAGTACAGCCAATCGATTTCGATAAAGCCGAAACTTTTCAGAAAACTAAGAGGAAGCGCTCCGTCCTCGTACATTTTTATGCAGCTGTCTATGACTTTATCAGGGTATACGAGAGGCATCTTTGCATACTCGTGATTGAAAAGATAGTGAAATCCGGCAGCCATATAAGGGTAGACCGAGGAATGATTTCCCACATTTCGTTTTTCGGAATAAGGGGCTTTATCGGAATATCCCTTTTTCCAGAATCCGGTCACGCTGTCAGCGTTTTCCCTGAACCAGTCAAAATAGTATTCACAAAATTTCTCGGTTTCTTCCCCTGCGTTAACAAGAGCTGCATAAACTCCTGCTCCCTTATGCGATTCAGGCCACGGATCGCACTGCCAGTCAAGTCCGTCAAGCAGGGAATAGAGATTTTCTTTTTCAAGGTAGGGATGCAAACTTTTAAGTGGATAAATCGGCTTTTCGTCAAACAGCTGAAGCGCTGCAACACAGTGTGCCGTGGTGTGAAAAGGATGGTGAGTGGGTTCGGAAAAAAGTCCGGTCTTACTGTCCTGCAAGGATTTCAAACCGTCAATTCTCGCTTTACGGGTTTCGTCATCGCAGTAAAAATCATTGATCGTATAAAGTATATTGGCAGCGTCTGCGCAACCGTATTCACTTATTCCGAGATTGCGGTCATTTTTTTCGTTCTGCCGTATCCATCTTGCGTACTGTCCTTTTTTCAGTTCATGGCTGTCAACGGTTTTTCTTACATCCGCTATAATGCCCCTTATGTCAAGTGTTTTCATATTCTGCTCCTCATATTAAATCAAAATGGCTGAAATCAACACAACCTTTTGCCGTAATTTTATACTGAATTAAAAATACAGTAAGGATTTCTTTGAAGCCTTATCCCAACCACAAGCATAAGTTTATCATTTTTTTTCGGCTATGTCAATAAGAAAACGAAATCATATTTTATTTTTAATGCAGATCGTGCAGAGAAGTAAAAATTTTATTTGCCAGTTTACAATATTGTATTGAAATTTTCGTGAAATATGATTATCATAATTATAGAGAAGGTGTGCTTTGTTTACAAACCGTAGAAAAAACCGAAACGGTTATGCTATGATAACTTTAAGCGGTTTTGTAACAAAGCCCGTATATTTTTCTGTAAAAAATTCAGTCAGATATTTTTTCGGAAAGGAGCAATAAATGAAAAAATCAAAAAGCATAGTTTTTCGGATTTTTTCTCTTTTAATTCCGTTTTTGATTTTGTTCAGCGCAGTTTCTGCTTATACTGTAAACGAAAACAAATACGTTGACGGTGTAGCATATAAACTGAGTGAAGATGGCAGTTATTACACGGTTGTGGGTTACAGCGATGTGATCCCGAACGTAGAAATAGCTTCGGAAATAGACGGTATTCCCGTGACGGCGATTGCAGAATCGGCTTTTCAGAACAACGCCGATATAGTGAAAGTCAGCGTGCCGGATTCGGTGAAAACGATAGGAACGGCTGCGTTCAGAAACTGCGCCAACCTAACATCCGTAACTCTTCCTTCCGGACTTACTGCTTTGCCGGGTGAATGCTTTTATGACTGCCGGGTTTTAAAAAGCGTAAATCTTCCTGATTCGCTTCAAAGTATAGGGGATTTCTGTTTTCAGAACTGCACATTGCTCGGAAATGTTACGGTACCCGCTTCGGTAACCGAGATAGGCTATGACGCTTTCCTCAACTGCGAAAGCATTTTGCTTGACGTTTCAAAAAATCCTTACGCCGCAGATTATGCCGCTCGTTTCAACATAAATACCTCGTTTGAGGGAACGACCGGATATTTTCTTATGATGATAGGCATCGGCACGGCTGTCGGACTTGTAATAGTAAGCGTACTGATTTTCGCAGGTAAAAAATATTTTTCGGCACATCCGGATAAGGCGCCGTCGTTCTGGCTGTCAAAACTTTTTGCACCTGTCGGTAAACTTCTTAAATTAATTGTTTCTTTTATATCAAAAATTATTAACTACTGCATTGATTTTCTGCTTGATATCATCATTTTTTTCAAAAAACGGAAAAAAAGTTCAGAAAGCACGACAAATGATACTGAGTTAACCGCAAAAGAAAACGCTGCGGTTGCCGGTAAGTCAGATAACACCGTTGATACCGTAAATACTGAAAAAGATTCTGAGCAGCCGAAAACATCGGAATATACTGAAAAAGATGAGGCTGAAAAGTAATCGATAATGTGCCGGTTTTATAACTGAAATTTTATGGGCGTATTCCGGAATTGGATTTTATATTTTGATTTGAAAGTTTTACTAAGTGAATATAAGTTTTGAGTCGAGACAAAAGAGAATGACAGTGGCGGTTTATGCGACCTGAAGCAGTATGGGTTTTACAGATTCAGATTATCTTGTATCTGGATAAAATAATATAGATTATTACGAGAAATCAGGCAGGGAAGAGGTATGACCGAAATAATAGCAAGGCGGGAGTTTTCTCCGCTGTACATCTGGATAGACATAGTTTTTCTTGTTTTTCTGCTAACACTTCTGATTTTGAAGAAAAGATATATGACGGTTGTCGTCGGAGCTTTTTTCGGGCTTATGTACATGGCGGTGGATTACGGAATTTTTCACCTTGTCTGCGGTTCAAGGACTATAAGCGAAGGTCACAGCCTTTTCTTAGTGCTGCTGTGGATGTCAATCAGCTACGGATTTACCAATTTTGCATGGATCTGGCTTTGGATATCAAAAGACAAACACCTGTTTGAATGGTCGCTTCTGATCATATCGTGGTGGTTTTGTGCCCCGCTTATTGCTAACACCTTTTCATCCGGAGAAGACAAAATTGTTATACAGAGGACGACAGGCGCATATCACGGTTATATGGCTTTAATTCTGATTACAGGCTACGCTGTGATTATCATTTATAACCTTTTTCAGAAAGAAAGAACAAAAAGAATAAATATACCATGGCTTCTTGCAATAGGAATACTTGTTCAGTTCGGCTGGGAAGCCTGCCTGCTGATCGGCGGAATACGCAGCGCCGGCTTTGAAAATTTCTCCGACAAAATTTCAACTTTGGTTGTAAATTCGCTTCTTGAAACCAATCTCGGAATGCCGTATATCTACCTTATTTTCATTGAATATTCAAGGCGATTTACCGAAAGGTTGAAAAAGAGAGATAAGACCTTATCTTTTACGGAATGCATAGCGGAAAACAATTCCCTTAAAGTTAAAACCTGAATTTTTCAGACTGAGGGCATCATAAAATCCTGAAAAAGTTCAAAATATTTTCTGATGGAAGGGTGAACAGAGATTAACAGTTGCGGACAATTTATTTCTGAAAACGATATGAAAAAAGCAGGAATTTCTGCTTATAAAATATTTCCTGCAAGTGAAATTGTTTTTGATAGCGAAGTGCGTAAAATCTGTGAGAAAAATACCTGCCGGCTCTACGGGAAAAGCTGGGCGTGTCCTCCGGCAGTGGGTTCTGTTGATGACTGCCGTGAACTTTGCAGCCGTTATGAAAACGCCGCGCTGTTCAGTTCGGTATACAACCTTACCGATCCTTTTGACTACGAGGGAATGGTCAACGGGCACAGACAGTTCAAAAAGAACTGCGATTCCCTTTTTGAAATGTTAGTAGGAAAATCAAGGAATTTTTTTCTTCTTTCAAACGAAGGTTGTAACAGGTGTGAAAGCTGTACTTACCCGGAAAATAAATGCAGAATGCCCGAGAAACTTTTTCCGTCCGTCGAAGGGTTCGGGATAAATGTAGTTGCCCTTGCATCAAAAGTAGGATTGAAGTATAATAACGGTGAAAATGCCGTTACATATTTCGGAATGCTTATGTTTTAGCGGGAATATTTATAACATAATCCCCATAAAAGAGCTTCCGACAAACGTGTGTGCTTAGTTCAGATTCAGCTTTCTGAATTTAACAGCTATAATTAAAAATTCGGTAGTTTTCCCCGCAAAGTCAACCTTCACGGGGAGTGAAAATACCGGATTTATTATTTTAGTATTATGATTATTTTGACATTGCGATATCCCACGCACGCTGAATAGCAGTCATAACGTTTCCGACTTTATAACAGTCACCTACCGAATTTTTGGGTTTATCTCCGAGCGGATCCGGAATGTAACCTACACAAAGTATCGCGCTGTCGCCTTCTATCAGCACTTCCTTTCCGTCTTTATCCGTTGCGACTACTCCGCTGTCGGTTATTTCTTTTACAGTGGAATTCAGATAAACAGGAACTTTTTTCAGTTTGAAGAAATCCCTGAGGTATGAGGTGTTTGCAAGACAAATACCGCCAACTGCCATCAGGTCGTTTTTCATTTCCACAATTACCGGATGTTTTCCCTGATTATAGAGTTCATACGCTATTTCGCATCCGGTCAGGCTTCCGCCGATTATTATTACCTTATCTCCGACTTTGCTTCTGTCGTTAAGATATGCTACCGCTTCAACGGCTTTCTCAGCACCCGGAACACGGAGTTTTCTTGCTTTGGCACCGGTTGCGGTAATTATCTCGTCGGCTTTTATCGTCGACAAATCTTTTACTTCGGTGTTGAATTTTATTTCAACTCCGAGATCGTGAAGCTGTTTTTCGTACCAGGCGAGGAGCTGCCTGTCTTTCTCCTTGAACTCAAAAGACGATGCCGGCACAAATACTCCTCCGAGCTTGTCTGTCTTTTCATAAATTGTGACTTTGTGTCCGCGCAAAGCTAAAACTCTTGCGGTTTCCATTCCGCCGATACCTGCGCCTATTACGGCAAAATGTTTCGGCAATGACGTTTTCTCGATCTTATATTTGCCTGAATTCATCGATACCGGGTTAACCGCACATCTGCACATGGCTTTTGTTTCGGCAAGTGACTGAAGATTGGGAGTGCCCTCGTATTTTGAAAGGCTGAAGCAACCGTTATGACAGCAGATACAAGGTCTTATGTCGTCAATGCGGTCACCCATAAGCTTTGTTATCCATTCCGGATCCGCCAAAAACTGTCTTGCAACGCCCATAGCGTCGATTTTTCCGGCGGCTATTTTTTCTGCCGCATAGTCCGGCTCATTTCTTCCTGCTACAACTACCGGAATGTCAACCGCTTCTTTTACGGCTTCTGCCTCACGGTAATTGCAGTTCTGCGGCATGTACATCGGCGGATGCGACCAGTACCACGCATCGTATGTACCGTTATCGCAGTTAAGCATGTCATATCCTGCATCCTGCAGATATTTTGCGGCTTTGATACCTTCTTCAAGGTCACGTCCGACTTCGTTGTAATCATCCTCTTCACAGGGGAGCGCTCCAAGCCGGAAATCCTTCGTTTTGGAAACGACAGAGTAACGGAGTGAAACGGGATAATCTTTTCCGCAGGAATTTTTTATAGCTTTAACTATTTCTGCTGCAAAACGGTAGCGGTTTTCAAAGCTTCCGCCGTATTCGTCGGTACGCTTGTTTACATACTGAAGTGTAAACTGATCGAGCAGATAGCCTTCGTGAACGGCATGTACTTCAACGCCGTCAACTCCCGCCTCTTTGCACTTTAAGGCAACGCGGGCAAAAGCGTCTATAATATCCTGAATTTCTTTTTTCGTCATTGCTCTGCTGGGAACCTTGTCTGACCAGCGGTTAGGAGCCGGTGACGGGGCCATGGTAAGCCTGTCAACATCGATAATGGGTTTAGTCACAGTTCTCAGAACTTTATTTGTGTAAATCATTTCAGTCAGGTTACTGACAGCAAACGAACGGCCGAATCCGGCGGTAATCTGAACGAAAAGCTTTGCACCGGTTTTGTGGAGCTCGTCCATAAATTCCTTAAGTTTTCTGAATTTGGCCTCTCCCTGATAAAGCCATTTGTTTCCTACAAGATCTCTTATTACCGCAATTCCCGGTAAAATAAGTCCGCAGTTATTACGTGCAACGTTCATTAAAAGCTTAGCCGCTTCTTTGTCCCAGTGATTGGGCTCTGCAAAACCGAAAAGACAAGTTCCGCCCATCGAGCACATTACTATTCTGTTTTTGATCTCAACATTTCCGATCTTCCAAGGTGTAAAAAGCGCTTCGTATTTTTTATCCAAAGCAAACTGCCTCCTTTATTTTATTTCCCTTTTCATTATAACAGTTAATAATGTTTTTGTCAATTGACAGCAAAATTATTTAACAATTGTGCCAAATGTATACTGTTTGTTTTATCGAAGTAATCACCAAGGCCAGCATTTCAGCATATCCGCCATGTTTAATTTATGAATAAACGTGATACAGTCGGGCTTCCGGAATATTTAAATCTTAAAAACTACATATTTAAATCTTAAAAAATCAATTACGGGATTGACAGTAAAGTCAGAATAATGTATAATTGTGTCAAAGTATGTCAGAAAGGTGCAAAATTATGGATGATAAAAACGCAGAAAACGAAATAGATCTGAAGAAAATTTTTTCGTCTTTTCGCAGAAAATGGCTTATTATTCTGGCTTTTACTTTAATATTTGCATTGCTCGGACTTTGTGCGTCGTTTTTTATTTTCAAACCGCAGTACACAGTCAGAGCTGAAGCGGTGGTCAGTATTTCCGGAAATTCCGGAGAAACGCTTGTAAATGCTGACACTTTTGAAAAATCAAAGGAGTTTGCAAGTCTTTTGGCGGTGCTGGCGCTGTCTTCAGAAAATATTCAGCCGGTAATCGATGATGCAAAAGCCGGTGGTGTGTCAGTAGGTTACGAACAGATATGCGAAATTACCAAGATAACGGTTATAGCGGAAACTCAGGTGATGGAAATTTCGGTGACATCCACGGATAAAAATTTAGCCGAAACGGTTATGAACGGCATAGTTTCTTCGCTTCCGGATGTTGCCTCTGAGGCCGTTTCCGGAGGTCGGTGCGAAACTGTCACATCTCCATATTTTCTGAATTCCGGAAAGCCGGTAAGCAGAACGCTCCCGGTAGTTACAGTTGTTTCTGCTTTGATCGGTTTTGCGTCAGCGTGCGGAGTGATATGTTTCCGCGAAGTCTTTTTTCCTGAAGAAAACTGAACCGGAAAAAAGTATGATGAGTAAAATATCATTTACGGTGAAATAATGCATTGTAATTATCGTAAAAATTATACGGAAAATAATCGGTTTCCGGGTAATACGTGAAATATCAGGCAGATATAGCTTGACTGTTGTAAGCAGTGAAATCGGCTGAGATATCTCCATTTTGCAAAACACCGGAATTTTCAGCGACAAAATATACGGAAGGAAACAGGTATGGAAAAGACCGTAAGTACTGACAGCGGAGTTAGTATACATTTTTACGAAAACCGTTCGCTTCATTCGTTTACCATCTCACTGTTTGTCAGGGGCGGTCTTGTTTATGAAGAAAAAGGCAGTTACGGGTTCGCTCATTTTTTTGAACACATAGCTTTCAGGAATATTGACGCACACATGAACGGTAAATTATATGAAACGCTCGACCTCTGTGGTCTTACTTTCAATGCGGCAACCTTTGTTGATTACATTGAATTTACAATTACGGGTGCTGCGAAGCACTTTGTGACGGCGGCGGAAATAATAAGCAGAGTCTTTTCACCTGTCATAATCCCACCAAAAGAAATCTTACGCGAAAAAAAGAGGATAAAAGCAGAAATTCATGAGGAAGGCGAAGGCTCGATGAGACGGTTTTCCGACTCGGTTGTTTACAAAGGTTCGCCGCTTTCAAATCCAATAACCGGAAGATGCAGCGACGTTGACGGGTTCGGAATAAAAAAACTGCGTGAGATGTCAGGCGAGTTGCTCAGATCCGAAAACGTATTTTTTTATGTGGCCGGAAATTTCCGGGAGTCTGATATCCTGTTTCTTAAAAAAACGGTTTCCGGGTTAAATCTTTCGATCGGAATTTTAAGAAAACCGAAAAATATAAAGCCGACGGAGTTTGGGAAAAGGAACTGCTTGTTTGCGGCAAAAAAAGCGTCTTCAACGACAGTACGATTTTCATTCGATATAGATATGTCAAAATGCAGTGAAAAGGAAATAATGCTGCTGTCTGACGCACTGTTTTCCGGCGAAACCTGTCCGGTTTACCGTGAAATGTCGGAAAACACAGGACTTATTTACAGCTATGACAATTATGTTGATTTTCACGGTGATTTTGCGGTTTTAAGTGTATCTTTCGATATCAGAGCCGATAAACTTACATCGGCAGCCGGAATGCTTTTCGGAATTCTTTCGGATATTAAAAATTCCGTAGGAAAAAGACTGCCTTTCGTGCTTCCGGGTTATACCGATAACGGTATGATGGCTCTTGACGACAGCGAAACTCTTGCATCCGATAACGGTTATTATAACCATATTTTGGGGCTCGGGTTTTATTCACCTGAAATCAAAATCAGAGAGTTTACCTCCGTTTCGGGTAACAAACTTTCCGAAATCGCGGAAAATATTTTCAGATGCAGAAATCTGGTTATAACTGTCAAAGGCAATAAAAGCGGCATAGATCGGGACAAAATAAGAGCACTGGCTTTTCAGAAGCTCGGAGAATAACAAAGTTTAAGTAAACTCCGAATTTGTTTTATTGTTAATAAATGCGGACGTATTAAACGAGATAGTTTTTCCGGTTTAAAAAACGCAAAATAATAGGTACACATTTCCCGGAAACGCTAAATTAAACTCATTAGTGTCCATCCCGGAAACGGAAAATAATTATAACCTTGCAGTTTTCCCCGATGTGCTTTCCGACGTTCTTTTCTTAACAAATGATTTTGTAATTAAAAAATGATCTGATGAGATTTTGAAATAACCACTGATTATTTCCAACATATAAAAAATCACCCGTCATCTTTTGTGGATGTCGAGTGATTTTTTGTTTACATCGTTAATACCGGCGGAATTTTCAAATTTACAAGACTTTTTTCCGTCTTGATTCCGAAATTAAAATGCAGAAATTATCCGTAAATCTCCTTTGCAATCTTCAGGCTTTCAATAGGATCAAGAAGAGGACGGTATTCAAGACCGCAAGCTCCTTTGTATCCGGCTTTGTCGATTGCCGAGAAGATTACCTTATAATCGTTTTCTCCGAACTGAAGTTCGTTTCTGCCCGGATGTCCGGCGGAATGGAGATGAGCAATGCAGTCAAGATTGTCTCTGATACTCGGAATAATGTTGCCTTCCATAATCTGCTGGTGGTAAATATCGTATATGATCTTTACAAGCGGGTGGTTTACTTCTCTGACTATGTCAAATCCTTCTTTTGAAGACCAAAGGTAATAACCGGGGTGATTTACGTAAGTGTTGAGCGGTTCGAGCATTATCGTTACACCGTATTCTTCGAGAATCGGTTTAGCCTGTTCAAGGGCGTCAACGATAGACTGGTGTTGCACAGCCCTTTCAGCGCCCGTATCCGGTCCGACCTGAGTGATAAGTTTTTTGGCACCGACCTTATTTGCCGCTATGCAGCTCTCTTTTAAACCGTCAAGCCATAAACGGCGGTTTGCGGGTGAGGTCATTCGGAATTCAGTCGTACACATACTCAGAAGCTCAACACCTGTTTCATCACAAGTGTTTTTTACTTTTTCAAGGTCGAGTCCTTTCCAGTTATAGGTTTCTGCGGCGTCAAATCCGAGAGAACCTATTGTTTTAATTGACTGACAAAAATCTTTTCCGCCGAAAAAACACGGCACTGGTACACATAATCTCATTTTGTTCCTCCTGAATGGTTATGGTTAGAATAAATTTAAGGGTGCAGTACAGACAGCCTGATATCGTACATAAATACAGAATAAAATACAAGTGCTTACGGACTGACGGTATATAAAATCTGATCTTGAAAATCACATAATCGGATTTGTCTGACTTCAAAAATCAGAGCGGAATGCAAGGATCTGAAAGTGCTCAGAAGTATATAACTTCACCGGTTTCCATTGATTTATTGGCGGCAAAAGTCATTTTCAGAGATTTAAGGGCATCGGAGTAATCAGAGCGTATAAGACTTCTGTCTCCGGTCAGTATTGCATCTACGAATGCTTTATCAAGCAGGTAGGTTTGATCCACTCCGCGGGGAATATCTTTGACGCCGTCTTTTGTCGTTATTATAAGGTTGTTGCGGAGTCTGTAATCAAGAACGATATCGGAAAGTGTTATGTAAAGTCCGCATCTCGGTCTTACATCTTTGCTGTAACATCCGCTGACAAGAGTTGCCGTAACGTTGTTTTGAAATCTGAATACCGCGGTGGAGTGGTCGTCGGTATCATACTCCGGAGAAGCGTCAGTTCCGGGTTTTACTATTCCTCTTGAGCAGGTGGCGTAAACCGATATCGGTTCTCCGTACAGAAATCTGAGTCCGTCAGCAAGATGTATATTCTGTTCGACAAGCTGACCGCCGCAGGTTGACTTTTTCTGCCACCACCATACACCGGGGATTCCGCCTACCCAAGCGCCGTAAACGAGTCCGCCGGCTTTATGCTTCGGAAGCTCTTCTTTAATGATCTCCATAAGGTCAAGGTATCTGTCCTGGAATCCGACAGAAGTGATCAGATTCTTTTCTTTTACCGCTTTTTCTATTCTGTCTGCCTGAGCAAGGTCAAGCGTCATTGGCTTTTCAACCAAAAAAGGAATGTTTTTTTCTATTGCTCTTTCTTCGATGTCGGTATGTGCGTCAGGTTCAACGCAGATAACTACTGCATCGACGCTGTCTGCATTTTCATTGTCATAGAGTTCGCTGTGATTTTTGTAAACTCTTTTTGCGTCAACACCAAAGCGCTGAGCTGCTTTGTTTCGTCTCTCTTCAATGGGGTCGGCAACCGCAACAACAGTAACATTATCCATTTTTTCAAAAGAAGCCTGATGACTTCCGCTTCTTCCGCCGCAACCGATAAGTGCAATTCTGAGTTTTTTCATTTTCAGCCTCCTGTAAAGATAAAAATAACAAAAATATGTTTACTTTTATCAGTTTTTATGCTATAATTATATTGCAAATGATAGCAGTTGTCAATTGTAATTTATTGTTGTTTCTATAAGGATATTGCAAGTGAATAGTGAAGTTTTTGATGGACGGTTGCCCTTTATCCTCAATACGATCGGAGAATCCCCAAAACAGGGGGCAGTTTGCAGGGATAAGGCTCCGGAATGGAATCAGTTTATTTGGGTAAAAAGCGGCAGTGGCATTTTCACAGTCGGTGATGAAAAGTTTACGCTTTCGGCAGGACAAGGGATTTTCATGCGTCACGGAGTACCGCATAGCTATGATGGGGAAAATCTTCATACTGCTTGGTGCACATTTTTCTCGGGTGACAATCTCATAGATTACAATATCGGTAAAAAGAACTGTTTTGTTTTCAGAGTTCCTGATTTTCTCGAAAGGGAAACGGCAGAGCTGTGCGTCTTTGCGACGGGTAACAGTACGACAATGTCGCTTTCGGCGGCTGGCTACACTTATGTCACGGAACTTTTCGCGGCGATCACAGGAGGAGAAGGGGACAGTGTGATTGAAAAAGTGAAAAACTATCTTGAAAGCAATTTCAGTAAGGAGCTGACGCTTGACGGTATCGCCGCCGCAGTGGGTCTCGACCGGTTTTCTCTTTGCCGTTATTTTAAAAAATATCACAAGAGAACCGTCATGGAGGAGCTGAAAAAAATACGGATTTCGAAAGCAAAAAAAATGCTCAGATATACTTCGGAACCGATAGAAAAAATATCAAAGCTTTGCGGTTTTGAAAGTCACGGATATTTTTGTATGCGTTTCAGGGAGCTTTGCGGGTGCGCTCCGGGAGAATATCGGAAAAAATTTTTATGACATAAGTTCAGCTTTTCTTTGATATTTTAAATCTTTCCTGAAAGATAAGCATTTTTCCGGGCGGCAATAATGAATTCCTGTTTAAATTTTCATCAGCATGTCCAACACAAAATTTTATGTATTACAAAATCTTATGTATTATTCATATCGGACAAAGCAAAAACGAAAAACAAAAAACCAAGGTTGCAAAATTATATGCACCCTAAAAGTGTCTGACTTTAGGGCTCACTTCAAACTAAGCAACCTTGGTTTTTGTATTTTCTCTATAATGTCTGCAATTATCCGTTTTCAGACCATAATTTTTTCAAAACTATCTTTTTATCGATTTTGCGGATGATAAAGCGACAATAATCATCTTGAAAATCAGACCGTAAATCATCACAAAAAGCTGTGACAGCGAGTAAGCAAGGAACCATTCGTATTTTTTGTCGGATTTATATTCAATAAGCTTGTAAATAACTGACATGTGGAACATAAGCAAAACAGTAGAAAGCAGCGTCGGGATGATTGAAAATATTGCCGTCAATATAATAAAGCCCTTGTCGAAAAGCACTGCATATCTGTCCACTGTCAAAGATACCACTATAAGTACAACTAATATCGCAGCCAAAGTCAGCAGGAAAGTAGGGAAGAATCTCAGAAATCCGTTTTTAATTGTTTTTTTGAATAAGCTGTCAAGAAAGATAACGGCAAAACAGGCAGTGGTTGAAGCAACTATGCAGATAAATGCAATGCCGGTAATGATCAGTTCAAACAATCCCGCAACAAATCCGAGTGTAAGTCCGGCAAAAACCGAAAATAAGGGTCCAAAGACTATTACCGAGTTCGGGGAAAAAAACATTATAATCGAGAAAATTAAAAGCGGTATGGCGGAAACAGCTATTCCGATTATTATGTACGCCGAGCCTTTGATCAGTTGTTCAGCATTTGCGTTCTGTACCCAAAAGAAAGCTACCAGTGCTGAAACAATGGAAATAATCAGGTAAAACGCACATTTAAGCGTAATTCCCGGCAGTGTTACGCAGTTCTGTTCAGTTTCAGGCTTATCGAGTTTATCTCTTAAAGCGCGGTTTTCCATCATGATAAGTGAGTGGTTGATTATTCTCATATATCCTCCCATTCAGTAAATTTACTGAGGTTTTGTTGAATTTATCCGGCTGAAAAAAATCCGGACAAGATGTGAATTTGACTGTAACGTTCGGGTAATTGAGGCTGTAAGTCAAAAGCAAATTAATGGTAATGTGAAAAATATTGCGGAAAGGTCATTTGATTTAATTTCGGCGGGAACGTAAGTTACGGCATTTATTTGATATCCAAAACACATTTAAAGGCGAAATCCGTAATTCGGGTTTTTCGTGAAAAATCAGAGAAGATTTACAGCACAAGCGCATTCGATGATTTTTGCTTTGACTGAATTTTTGCTTTCCGAAAAAATTTCAGGAGTTATTGTGCTTGTTATGTGTGTATAGCCTGATTTATCTTTTTCAAACGGCAGACAGAACGGCAGAAATTCAAAAGGTTTTCCCGGTATCCTTCCGGTTTTTCTCTTGATTATCTCTTTGGCTACTCTTTCGTACTCCGCGCAGACTATGTCGTAATCGGAAATGGAAACCGGCAAGTCTTTGTCCTCTTCAGCCGACAGCTGCAAAATTCCGCTGTCAGCCAAAGAAATCACCCGTGAAGCGAAAATCGGAGAATTTTTGCTGTAAATAACGGTGTTTTCACATTTATCGCAGGTGTAAAAATCTGATTTTTCAGTAGTATTTTCAGAAAAGAGAACGCCGTCGTAATACATTCCGGAAAGCCTTTTGTAACTTTCTGCAAGCTCTGTCGAACTGTATTTTGCAAGGTCATAACGAAGAGAGGACGGCAGTTCGTTTTCAAAGGGCAAACGCACGTAGCGGAGTAAATCATATTCTGCCGGCGAAATTATATGAACGGCCCCGCTGCCGGTGTCAAGCGCATAATACAGACCGTAAATTCTGAAAGTGTGGACCATGTTGAATTTCCTTTCGACATAAATTTTACTCAGTGTAATAGGTAAGCTCACCGTAACTCGGAACAGGCCAGACTGCACTGTCGGTCATTGTTTCGGCGCAGTCTACCAGTTGTCTCAGCTTTTCCATGACCGGTATGATGTTTTTGCAGAAATAAAATGCTTTTTCGGTAGCTGATACTGTGGCGTCAGCTTCGGAAATTTTAATTTCAAGCTCACCCGTAACTGCGAAAATATCTTTTACGGTGTTCGAAAGTTTATAAAGCAGATTTTTTTCGACCGATATGTCAATGTCGGGAGAAACGGCAATTTTGTTTTTTGCGGTTTCGGAAAGAGTGAGTAGATACTTTTCAATTGCAGGAATATAATCTCTTTTAGCCATTTCTATCATTGTCAGAGCTTCGATGTTCAGTGTTTTTGCGTAGTTTTCGTAGAGAATTTCCTGTCTTGAAAGAATTTCCGTGCGGCTCATGACTCCGCTTTTTTCAAAAAGCTCAATGTTTTTCCGGTCGTCATAGCAGGCGTATGCGTCGACTGCTTTCTTCAGATTCGGAAGACCTCTGCGCTCCGCTTCCTTTTCCCATTCTTCGGAATATCCGTTGCCGTTGAATATGACTCGGCTGTGATTTTTCAGAGTATCTTTTATGAGTTTTTTTACGGTGACATCGAAATCTTTTGATTTTTCAAGTTTGTCGGCAAATTCTCCGAGAACTTCCGAAAGAGCGGTGTTCAGAACTATATTCGGCGCCGCTACGTTCTGAGAAGATCCCGGCATTCTGAATTCAAATTTGTTTCCGGTAAAAGCAAAGGGTGAGGTTCTGTTTCTGTCGGTATTGTCCTTCTTGAAAACAGGGAGAGACGGGACACGCAGATTCATCATACCGTCCTTGGTTTTTCTGTAAGCCGTGCCGTCGATAATGGAAGTTATGATGGCTTCAAGATCGTCACCGACGAACATCGAAACAATTGCCGGTGGGGCTTCATGTGCGCCGAGACGGTGATCGTTTGCAGCGGAGGCAATCGAAAGTCGAAGCAGTTCGGCATATTTGTCAACAACCTTTACGGTTGCCGCAAGTATAAGCATGAACTGTGCGTTTTCTTCCGGAGTTTCGCCCGGGTTCATCAGGTTTTTGCCCGTGTCCGTTGACAGCGACCAGTTATTGTGTTTTCCGGAACCGTTTACGCCTTTGAAAGGTTTCTCGTGAAGGAGACAAACAAGGCCGTATTTTTCAGCGGTTTTTTTCATACATTCCATCATCAGTACATTCTGATCGACTGCAAGATTTGATGAAACGAAAACGGGAGCAAGCTCATGCTGAGAAGGAGCCGCCTCGTTATGCTTGGTTTTAGCTACGATTCCGAGCGCCCAGAGCGTCTGTTCAAGGTCATGCATAAATGCGCTGACCCGGGTTTTCAGAGTTCCGTAATAATGGTCTTCCATCTCCTGACCTTTCGGTGCAGGTGCTCCGAAAAGCGTTCTGCCGGTATAAATCAGATCTTTGCGTTTGTTGTAAAGTTTCTTGTCGACCAGGAAATATTCCTGTTCGGCACCGATTGTACTGTAAACTCTTGTTGCGGTTTCGTCACCGAAAAGTCTTAAAATTCTCAGAGCCTGCTCGCTTACCGCGTCCATGGAACGGAGAAGAGGGGTTTTATTGTCAAGCGATTCGCCGGTGTACGAGCAGAACGCAGTGGGAATATAAAGTGAACCGTCTTTTACAAAAGCGTAAGACGCCGGATCCCAGGCTGTATAACCTCTTGCCTCAAAAGTGGCTCTCAGTCCTCCAGAGGGAAAAGACGAGGCGTCAGATTCTCCCTTGATGAGTTCCTTTCCCGAAAACTCCATTATGACATTTCCGCTGCCGATGGGAGAGATGAAAGAGTCATGCTTTTCAGCGGTGACTCCGGTGAGAGGCTGGAACCAGTGGGTATAGTGAGTGGCTCCTTTTTCAATTGCCCATTCTTTCATTGCAGACGCAACGCAGTCGGCAATTGACGGATCAATTGTCTTACCCATCTCAATCGTTTTGGTTAGTGATTTGTAAACTTCTTTCGGCAAACGCTCCCGCATGACTTTATCGCTGAAGACCATATTTCCGAACATTTCCGGTACATTAATCATTTCAGTTTGACCTCTCCTGATTAGATACAATCTTTCTATAATAGCATACCTTGATTATACAATAAAATGCTCTGAAAGTCAATAGAAGAAAAGAAAAAAGAGTTACCGTAGGATTGGCAGGATTTTTACGGTTCCGCAAGAAAGTTTATGCAAACAGGCTTGACGACGCAAAATTTTACCGTAAAAGCCGAATTTTATAAATTGAGCATTTTCTGTTTAATTCAGGTAAAAAATCGCACAATAAACGTAGGTTATATATGTGTAAAGTAATCAAAAAAACTTGACTTTTTTGTAGAATTGTGTTATAATGGCGGAAAAGATTGAACTCTCAAATATGCGTTAAAAGTTGAAAGGGAAATTTATGTCAGCAAACGATGTCAATATTGAAGATATAATGGCGGAAATAAGGACCGAAATTAAGGAAAAAGGCTATACGTCGGACATGCTCAGCTTCAAGGATGTTGTAAGCGTAAGTCAGACGGAAACGGAAATATTCGACAAAAGAAAGTTTACCGAGCTTATGGCTTATTTGAATACCGCTTACAGGGTGCCGGTGGCAAGACCCATAACGGGAAATCCTCTTGTGGTTTTCGTAAAGAAAGTCATAAGAAAATTCACGCTTTTCATACTCGGTCCTGTGGTTGACCATCAGAGTGAATACAACGCCTTTTCGGCAAGAGCCTTCAACATGGTAAGCTGCTATATAAATGAGAACAGCACCACGCTCAGTGAATCGGAAATGTGCAGAAAAATAGAGATACTTGAGCTCAAATTGCAGACAGCGTCAAAGGAAATAGAACGGCTGAGTCAGAAAATATCGGAGCTTGAAAAGAAATAAGCCGCTGAGAGGAATTTATGAAGATAATTCAGGTTATGCCTACAGTCTCCTTCGGAGATGCGGTCAGTAACGACGCAAGAGCAATATGCCGGGTAATATCCGAGATGGGTTACAAAACCGGTATATATGCCGAAAATGTTGATTCAAGACTTCGCGATCCGTATGTAAGAAAAATAGCCAGGATGCCACAGATAAACAAAGATGACATAGTTATTTTCAATCACAGTACCGGTACTGACCTTTGTTATAAGCTGCCGAAAATGTCAGGCAGGAAAATGATGATTTATCATAATATCACTCCGCCTCACTTTTTCGATATGTACAGCATCAAATCAAGAGAAGTTACAAAATACGGATATCAGGGAACGGAGTATCTGAGTGATAAAATAGAGTACGCAATGCCGGTTTCCGAATACAACGCCAAGGATCTGCGCAAGATGGGTTATAGCTGCCCGATGTTTGTAAGACCGATTCTGATCCCTTTTGAGGATTACGAAAAGGAACCGGACAGAAATATCATTGAAAAGTATTCGGACGGTTATGTAAACATAGTTTTTGTAGGCAGAATCTCACCCAATAAAAAGCAGGAAGATGTGATAAAAGCCTTTTCTTACTATAAAAAACACATTAATCCCAAGTCCAGACTGATACTTGTCGGTTCTGACATCGGAATGGAAAGATACAGCAGATGTCTGAAAAATTATGCAGAAGCGCTGATGGTTGACGATGTGGTTTTTACCGGACAGATAAGTTTCAGGGCGATTCTCGCATTTTACAGAGTTGCGACTGTTTTCCTGTGTATGAGCGAGCATGAGGGCTTTTGTGTGCCGCTTGCGGAAGCGATGTTTTTCAAAGTCCCGATAGTGGCTTACAGAAGCAGTGCGGTTCCGGACACACTCGGCGACAGCGGGGTTTTGCTTGACAGTAAAGACGAAATTCTGACCGCCAAAGTGATAGACCGGATAGTAAGGGACGAAAATCTCCGGAATTTCATAATAGAAAAACAAACCGAAAGACTTAAGGCTTTTTCGTATAAAACCGTCAGAGATGAATTTGAAAAAGGACTGAATGGTTTCATAGAGACCGTAAAGTCTGGTAAGCGGGTCAACTGAAATTCCGCTTTGCCATAACGTTACAATTTAATCGGAGCTGAAAATGAAAAAAATAGCGTTTGTAATACCATGGTACAGCGAAAAGATACCCGGCGGAGCGGAAATGGAGCTCAGAGGTCTGACCACGCATCTGCATGAGAGCGGACTCCGGCTTGAAATACTGACAACCTGCGTAAAAGAGTTTGCTTCCGACTGGAACGTAAATTATTTTAAAGCCGGAACCGAAACAATACACGGATTTACCGTCCGCAGATTTCCGGTAAGAAAGCGTGACGTTGCCGCCTTTGATTCCGTAAACTATAAACTGATGAACGGAATGAGAGTGACTGCCGAGGAAGAGGAAATATACGTACGGGAAAGTGTAAACAGCCCTGCGCTTTGCGAATATATTGACCAAAACAAAGACGATTACGCTCTTTTCGTTTTTATACCGTATATGTTCGGTACAACCTATCACGGCATGCAGGTGTGTCCTGAAAAATCGGTGCTGATACCGTGTTTTCACGACGAGCCGTACATTTACATGAAGGTGTACAAAAAAGCTTTTGAAAAAGCAGCGGGAATAATCTACCACTGCAAACCTGAATATGAGCTTGCCAACCGTATATTTGACCTTGAAAATGTAAGGCAGGAAATACCCGGAGAGGGCGTCTACACAGATCTTGTATCGGACGCAGCTGATTTCAGAAAGAAATTCGGTATTGATTCTCCTTTTGTTCTTTATGCCGGAAGAAAAGACGAGGGAAAGCGTGTACATGTTCTTGTAAACTATTTTGCTGAATATTTAAAGCGCAGAAAAGTCAATCTCAAGCTTGTTCTGATAGGCGGCGGCAAGATGGAGTTTCCGTCTGATTTAGTCAGAAATAAGAGCATAATCGACCTTGGTTTTGTTGACGTGCAGGATAAATACAACGCTCAGGCAGCAGCGACTTTGCTGTGCCAGCCCTCACAGTTTGAGAGTTTTTCGCTTGTGATAATGGAAAGCTGGCTTTGCGGAAGACCTGTACTTGTGAACGGAGACTGTGCGGTAACAAGGCATTTTGTTTCAGATTCAAACGGCGGGCTTTACTACAAAGACTATTTTGAATTTGAAGGATGTCTTGATTACATTCTTTCTCATCCGCATGTGGCGGATATAATGGGGGAAAACGGTAAGAATTACGTTAAAACACGTTTTTCATGGCCGGTAATTGTGGACAAGTATACCAAAATTTTCAGAAGTCTTGCAGGAGAAACATCTTCCGGAAAAGAATGAAGAGTTCCCACAGACAGTATTCTGTCGGTATCGACTGCGTAGAATAAACAATAACAAATCAAATCAGGATGGCAAACAGTAATGCGCAAAAAAGTAGCGTTGGTAAATCAGAGATACGGCACCGAAGTTAACGGAGGATCCGAGGAACATTGCAGACAGCTTGCGGAGCGTCTGAGTAAAATATATGATGTTGAAATAATAACCACCTGTGCGCTTGAATATACGACCTGGGACAATTATTATCCCGAGGGTGAGACGGAAGTCAACGGAATAAAGGTCCGGCGTTTCAAGGTGGAAAAAAGCAGAAATCCGGTGAAATTCAAGAAAATTTCAGACAGAGTCATAGGTGCGGAGCACACCATCGAGGACGAGGAAGAATGGGTTGACAGGCAAGGACCGTACTGCCCGGATTGCATTGAGTTCCTTAAAAAACACGCAAGCGATTATGATACAGTGATTTTCATGACATACCTCTATTACCTGACGGTCAGGGGGATGAATCTGAAATTGAAAAACGCAGTTCTGCTTCCGACTGCACATGACGAACCGCCGATACACCTGATGGTGTACAGAGACGTTTTTGAAAACGCTTCGGCGATTATTTACAATACCGTTGAAGAAAGGGATTTCTGCGAAAAAAAATTTGATATTTACGATATACCGAATACTGTTGCCGGCGTTGGCATAGAAGTGCCTGAAACGATAGCAAATGACGGGAAATATAATACGGGACTTGGCGATTATATGCTGTATATAGGCAGGATTGATGAGTCAAAAGGCTGCGCTACACTTTTCCGGTATTTTACCGAATACAAAAAACGCAGCGGTAAAAACATAAATCTTGTTCTTGCCGGAAAAAGCGTTATGAAAATTCCGGATAGAAAAGATATAATACCGCTTGGGTTTGTGAGCGAAGAAGAAAAGTATTCTCTGATAAAAAATTGCAAATTTCTTGTGCTTGCTTCGGAATTTGAAAGCCTCTCGATGGTTGTTCTGGAAAGTCTGGCTTACGGAAAACCGGTGCTGGTCAACGGAAACTGCAAGGTGCTCCGGGGACACTGTCACAGAAGCAATGCAGGACTCTATTTCAGAAATTATTTCGAGTTTGAGGGTGCAGTTGATTATCTGCTTGAACACCCGCGCGAGTATGAAATAATGGGAAATAACGGAAAAAAATATGTCGATGAGAATTACCGCTGGGAACAGATAATAAAAAAGGTAACGGATCTTATAGAAAGCTATAAAAATTATACTGACTGACACAAAAAAGGTTTACGGGTTTCACTGTACGTCATTTTTATGATTAACTTTTTCGTGTGAACAAAAATATAACTGTTACTGCAAATTAGCTCAAAAATATTTTAAACCCCACTCCGAAAATGAACTGTCCCGATTTTAAGGACAGTTCAAAAACGGGAGAGGGGTTTTTGTTATGCATTAAAGGAGTTTTTTCGTGATAGCTGCAAAAAAACTTAAATATATCAAAAAAACGGCACGCCATATAACGATTTTCAGAGCAAAACAAGTTCGCTGAGAAAGCCATAAAAAGCGTGCCGCACCGTAAACTGAAAGTTATCCGGTAGTTATTTTTTATATTAAAAACGATTTTTTGTTGTTATATGAGAAAAACGGATCTGATATTTTAGCATTAACACCTGAAATCAATTAAAACTTTTGTGTCTGATGCTTTCAGTTAAATTATTCGTTTTCTCCCGAAATAATATATGCGTAAACCGGCTGACCACCGTCGATCAGTGTGACTTCGGCGTAGGGGTTTACGTTTTCGGAAATGATTTCCGCAGCCTTTTCGGCCTCTTCTTTTGTTACGTCGTCGCCGTAATAAATCGTTATAATGCTGCTTTTTTTAACGGCGTCGGAAACCAGTTTAAGGCATTCCTCACGGGTATCTGTAACATGTTTTACTTTGTTTTCAATAAGTCCGAGAATCTGTCCGAGTTTGATTTTTTTGCCGTCAAAAGTAGAGTCGTGAGCGGCATAGGTAACCGAAGCGGTTTTTGTATCGGCAATTCTCGCCTCCATCATCTCTCTGTTTTCTTCAAGAGAGGCATCCGGGTCGAACGCAAACATTGCCGAAACTCCCTGCGGAACCGAAACGGTGTTTATAACTTCAACCACCTTGTCGGTACAAAGCTCTGCGGCAGCCTTGGCGGCGAGGAAAATGTTTTTGTTATTGGGAAGCACGAAAACTATTTCTGCAGGAGTGGCGTTTACAGCTTTCAGAAGATCTTCGGTGCTCGGGTTCATTGTCTGTCCCCCGGTTACAATCTTGTCGGCTCCGAGGTCAGAGAAAACCGCTTTGATTCCGTTGCCCGAGCATACGGTTACAAAACCGTATTTTTTTTCGGGAGCGGCTATTTCCGGTTCGGACTCAGCTGAATCGTTATGAGTGGCAATCATTCCCGAATGCTGATTTTTCATATTTTCGATTTTTACAGTATAAAATTCGCCGAACCTGACAGCTTCCGAAAGAACTTTTCCGGGATCTGTAGTATGAACATGCAGTTTTACAATGTCGGTATCCTCAACAAAAACCACACTGTCTCCGATTTTGTTTATAAAGCAGTGCAGCTCCTCGCACATTCCTTCGCCCCGGTAATCTTTGCTTTTCGTAACTATACACTCAGTGCAGTAGGGATATGTGATATCCTCTGTTGAAAACTGTGAAAAGTCCGCCTGTTTTTTTGTTTCTGTGCTTTCGGACTTGTTCTTGGGTTTTACGGGATCGTTTCTCAGCGCAGCAAGCATACCTTGAAGAACTGCCACGAAACCGCTGCCTCCTGCGTCAACAACGTTGGCTTGTTTAAGAACCGGCAGCATATCGGGGGTTTTAGCGAGAGTTTCACCGGCAACTTCGAGCATAGAGGAGAAAAGTTCGTCAAGGTCACCGTAATCCTCGGGCTTTTTATCCATTCTTTCCATGGCGTTGTCGGCGCAAGCTTTCATAACCGTCAGGATTGTTCCTTCGGTAGGAGTCATTACCGCTTTGTATGCGGAATCGACGCCGTTTTTGAATGCAGTTGCTATTGTTTTTGCGTCAGCCTCCACGCAGCCTTTGAGTCCCTTTGCCATTCCCCTGAAGAAAGAGGAGAGAATTACGCCGGAATTTCCTCTTGCGGCACGGAGAAAAGTTTTTGCAACTTCGTTTGAAACATCGGCAACCGTACCCGAAAATCCTTTAAGTTCTCCACGGGCAGGACTCATGGTAAGGCTCATGTTTATGCCTGTGTCACCGTCCGGTACCGGGAAAACATTCAGATTGTTTATCTGGTCTTTTTCGTTGTCAAGAGCATTTGCAGCGGAAGTAACCATGTCTCTGTAAGTATCACCGTCGATGGTTTTAGCGGTTTTTCTTTTGGTTTTTTCCTTGCCGCTTTTTTCTGTTTTATTTTTTTCTTTATCAGTATCGCTGACGGTATTTTCAGCGGTATTTTCGTTATTAAGATCCTTTACCGTATCTATTTCGGTTTCTTTTTTGTTTTCTTTCATGACATGCCCTCTTTATGATAATCAGTTTTTCATTCTTGCCGCACCGCGGTTTTCGCCGACGCAGAATACCGCAAGGGTTTTATAACCGGAGTGAGCTCCGATAACCGGACCGATGTAGTTAACTACACATTCTCTTTCCGGTAGTTTTTCCTTGATTATGGAAATAAATTCATTTACATCGTCAATGCAGTCGCCGTGACTGATGAAGATCGGGTTTGAGTCATCGCTGATTTCGCCCGCGATCATTTCGGCAATTTTCTTAACGGCAATTTTTCTGCCTCTTACCTTGTCGTAAGCTGCGAGCTTTCCGTTATCATCTACAAAAAGCATCGGTTTAATTTGAAGCATTGATCCGAAAAGCGCTGCGGCTGAGGAGATTCTTCCGCCTCTTTTCAGCTGTCCGAGATCGTCAACCGTGAATTCGTGGCAGATACGCATTTTCATCTGTTCGGCGTAGTCACGTACTTCCTCGATTGATGCTCCGGTTTTTTTCTTCATTGCGCAAAGATAAACGAGCAGTCCCTGTCCGAACGAGGCGCACTTTGAATCAACTATTTCGATTTTTCTGTCCGGATAGAACTCTTTCAGCTCAAAAGCCGCAGAAAGAGCATTCTGGTATGTAGCCGAAAGACCTGATGAAAAAGCAATATAAAGGATGTCTTTGCCTTGTTTAAGAAAAACGGTAAAATAATCGATAAAAGAAACGGTATTGATAGCAGAAGTAGAAACTTTTGCACCGTTTTTAATCGTGTTGTAAAATTCAGGAACGGGAAACTCGGAATGATCCGGTTTGTTTTCATAAACATTGCCGTTAATATAGTAATTTATCGGGATAACCGGCGTGTCCCACTCTTCAACCTGTTTTTCGTCAATATCACTTCCGGAATCGGTCATCAAGATATAATCAGTCATGGTAATTATCCTTTCGCTTGAACTTATTTTGTGAAATCCTATGGACAAACTTTCAAAAGTATGATATTATTTATTATATACCGTTAATATCATTCATATTAATCCGGCTCAGTGCCAAAAGGTTACAGAAAAAATAAAAAAAGGAAAAATAAAATGAAAAAATATCTCGAATGCGGAACCGTAATCAATACTCACGGCGTCAAAGGAGCGCTTAAAGTTTATTCACTATGCAACAGTCCAAGACAGCTGGCGGATTTACCGCGGGTTTATTACTGTGTGCTCGGAGAGTACAGAAAACTCAGTGCCGAAAGTGCAAGCGTGTATAAAGATACGGTTATTTTTGTATTCAGCGAAATAAAGGATATGGATTCGGCACTGCGTCTCAAAGGAAAAACGCTTTACGCTGACAGGGACGATATCGTTCTTGCAGACGGGGAATATTTTCTTGCAGATCTGATAGGACTTGATGTAATTGACGAAAGAACAGGCGAAAAATACGGAGTTGTTGAAAATGTCAACGCTGACGGCGCACAGACGCTTTACGAGATACGTACGGAAAACGGTATAAAACTTTTGCCTGCTGTTGATGAATTCATAAAAAGAATAGATTTTGAAAAAGCAGTTTATATAACTCCATGCGAAGGATTATTTGAAATATAATTTCAGAAATCAGGTTGTTTTGCAGTTCCCGAAGCTGAACATAAACTGTTTTTTTCGGAAGTTTCTGAAAATCTGAATTAAAGCATTCAACGTCCGTTTATTGTGAAAAATGAAAGGTAAGTAAGATGAGATTCGATGTAATGACGCTGTTTCCGGAGATGATTGACGGGATTGTTTCATACAGCATAATAGGAAGAGCACAGGAAAAGGGTATAATCGAGATACATTCGCATAATATAAGAGATTATTCGGAAGATAAACACCGCAGAGTTGACGATACACCTTGCGGTGGCGGGATGGGTATGCTCATGAGCATTCCGCCTATAGACAGATGTCATGATGCGGTAAAAAAGGCAGGCGGGCAAGGCAGATGCAGGACGGTATACATGTCACCGCAGGGGAGAGTCTTCAACCAGAAAATTGCCAAAGAGCTTTCGGAATATGACAGACTGATAATACTTTGCGGACATTATGAAGGAGTTGATCGCCGTGCGGTTGAAATGCTTTGCGACGATGAAATATCGGTAGGCGATTATGTGCTGACCGGAGGCGAGCTTGCAGCTTGCGTTCTTATCGACAGCGTATCAAGACTTATAAAGGGCGTGCTTTCCGACGAGGAATGCCACGAAAAAGAGAGCTTTTCGGATGGACTGCTTGAATATCCGCAGTACACAAGACCTATAGAATACAAGGGAAGAAGAGTTCCTGAGGTATTGCTGAGCGGCAACCACAGAAAAATAGAAGAGTGGAGAAGAGAGACGGCTTATCAGTTGACTGAAAAAAACCGTCCCGATCTTTTAAAATGAATAAACTTAAAATTGAATATCCGATAATAGTCGAGGGCAAATACGACAAAATAAAACTTGACTCTGTCGTAGACGGAAGAGTGTTCACTACGGAAGGTTTCCGGATATTTGCTTCCGACGGAAGAAAATCACTGCTTAAAAGACTTACGGAGTTTTCGAAAGTCATAGTTCTTACCGACAGCGACGGAGGCGGGACCGTCATACGCAGTTACTTATCATCTGTTTTGCGTCAGGAAAACGTTATACATCTATATATTCCGCAGGTAAAGGGGAAGGAAAAAAGAAAAAAAGAATATTCAAAGGCGGGATATCTTGGCGTTGAAGGTACAGACAGTGCGGCTTTAAGGGAACTTCTGCTTCCTTTTGCAGTAAATAAATCCGAGAGTAACTCCGAAGTGAAAAAGGGCGGAATAACAAAAAATCTTCTTTACATGTACGGACTGAGCGGAAGAGAAGACAGCGGGAAGCTGCGTTCGGAATTTGCGGTAAAGCTCGGGCTTCCGGCTGAAATTTCGGCGAACGCTTTTCTCAGCGCAGTAAACGTGCTGTATAACGAAGATGAATTTGTATTACTGCTCAGTGAATTTTCCGACAAAAAACATAATGAAGATAATCAGACCTGATAAAATTTAGGTCTGAATTGTTATGACGGAAACTGATAAAATGTTTTTGATTGAAAATCAGATTTGAAATAATAAAACAAAATATTTGCGCAAACCCTTGACAAAATAAAATTGATGTGCTACAATATACAGGTAATCTGAAAGCGCTCGTAGCTCAGTTGGATAGAGCGTTTGGCTACGAACCAAAAGGTCGTGGGTTCGAGCCCCGCCGAGCGCGCCATGATTGCAGACGAAAAGGCTGCAAGACAAAAAAAGCATGAAAAACGTATTGTTTTTTCATGCTTTTTTGCTATTTAAGCACCGAAAACGAGCATTTATGAAAAGTGAAGCAAAGAAATATTTTAGGGCTGCTTTTTTGTGAATTATTAAGAAAACAGGATTTGAACTATCGACATCTGAGCAACAATTTGGATATATAGCGGCAAACGACTAAGGTGGAGACGTTGGTCGTGCTTTCCAAAAAATCGGACAGTCATATCAACGTGACTGTCGAGTTCGGCGAAGGGGAGGGGCAAATCTCTCTAAAAGAAGCAGAAAAACGAGCGAAAGCGTATAAGCCGAAAGAGAAAGTAAACTATAAGATGATACAGCAGTATATTGAAGAAAACTATGGCTGCAAAGTGCATACTGCGTATATTGCAGAAGTAAAAAGAAATTTGGGTTTGCCGATGTATGACGCACCTAATGCTGTTGAAAAATTAAAAAGACCTAGGGCTCATCCTTCACATAAAATGGTTGCTGCCATTAAAGAAGCTTTAGCGCATTCTGGACTTATATAATAAATTAAATTTGTAGGTGAATCGATTACGGATAGGATCGACTCACCTTAAATTTTTAGTCGTCGCACATTTGTCGGACAATTCTGTGTTACATAGGTTGAATCACAAAATTGTAACATTACGATTTTTATTTTGGTTATGCATTTTTTCGTTTTACTGAAAATGACGGAATCAGTTGGTGTTCGGTGTGCTTCTTTGGAATTTCAAGCAAATATTTTCTGCATAATTCATTTTCGTTTGCAGAAAAATTTTTTGATATGTAGTAAATTTCGGAGTACATAAAACCGTTATCTTTGGAATCTATCGGTCCGCCTCCACCTAAAGACTGTTTTTGGTTTTTAATTCCAATGTGATCCCACCATATCATTTTTTGGATATAATAGTCTGAATCCGAAATAATATTGACAAATTCTGTCGGATTATCAACAATAAATTCATTTTCTGATATTTTCTCAACCGCATGAGCTTCAAGATATTTTATAATATCCATGGTTAAACCTCCTCATGAACTGAAATACGGAATACCTAAACCAGACACTTAGCTGATTATCGAAGATGTTATCGATAATTACGTTTTTTTAAGTCGCATAAGCCCTTATGCCGGAAATTTTTTACTACCTCTGAAATCTTATTATGATAAAAAACACCCCGATGATGTAAACGGTTTACTAAGAACAGCGGCCGACAAGTACTGCAACTTCATAGTAGCATAATACTGCCGTATTGTCAAGGGCTGACAGGTAAAATCGTTGCATCAGGATTTCGGGGTGATAATAAATCCATGAAAACGTCAGGAAAAATCCGTTCCGATGTTAATTTGAACAGCAATTTCAGTCTGGTAAACGTCAGTCGAAAATTTCCATGAGAATATCTTCGGTGAATTTTTCTTTGTCTTCAAAATTCATTGCGCCGGTATAAATTTCTTCCAGTCGCATGTGAAGTCTTTTTATAGCTTTGAAATCGATTTCCATTTGCTGCTGTGCACCGTTTCTCAGCCGCTGAAGTGCCCTCAGATGAGGCTTGTAGGGGCGTAGCTTTTTATCATCGACAAATCTTCTCATGTTGATGACCGTTTCTTCACTGTCGCTTTCGCTTCCGGTGTAAAAGGCTGTTTTGCTTTCCGGATAGAAGAGCGCATCCGGCTTTGAAGGTGAAAAAGGACTGTAACTGACGTAAACACTGATTTTCTTGTCATCGGTGATTTTAAGCAATTTTTGTAAAAAGTCTCCTGATAAACCGCAAATATCAGCTAACGCGTAACGTTTTTCAGCCATAGCCGCATAAGTTCCCAGAACAATTTCTCCGTCGAAACCAACAGCGCTTCTCGGGAGAATTCTTTTCTCATAAGTTTCACTCTTTTTCAGCAAGCGGAGCAGCTTGGTAATGTTTTTTCCGGCTTTGTCTTCCAGAAAAGCGTTTTTACAGACTGTATTAATTTCATTGTCGTAAATTCCTAAGACTTTAAGATAACTGTAAATGGTTTTGTATTTTCTTGATTTGGCGCTCAGAAGTGCATTTATTTCATCTGAGTGAATTCCGAGCTTTTCCGGATCAAGAAATGCACTGACATCAACTATCTTTTCTTTCAGTCCGACTGCCGACGGTTCGTAAACATGGGGTGCTGTGCCGTCAACAACGGCAATATCAAGGTCTTTTACAATCAGACCGTCAAGCGAACACGGATCTGATGAACAAAGGAATTTTTCGGTTTCAAACCCGAGTTTTCCGGCTTGGTCAGCTATGTCATTCATAAGTCTGCTTTTGCCTGTTCCCGGTCCGCCTTTGATAACGTATATTTTTTTGCATCCGCCGAATATTTCATTAAACCAGGACAAAAAACCCTGTGCGGTATTCATCCCCGCAAAATAGACTTCATTTGCAGATTTTCCCACAAAAACAACCTTCCTCTCATAATTTTGCCGTTTGGCCTAATATATCTTATGTTTTAAGGTAGTTTTTGTGATTATAAAAGTAAATCAAAACCCCTCAATTGACATCGAGGGGATTTTTGAACTTTCTGAACAAATGCACAGATTTCCTGCGCAACAGTTAGGGTATAGCGGTTGATTTGAGTTTACTTCAAAGAAATATTACGGCAATTCACGCTTTCGGAATGCTAAGGTATTTTCTTAAAGCTCCCTTAGCAATTTTTCAAAAACGATGCGCTCGTCTCCGCTCGGCAGAACAACTGTTCCGACTTCCCTGAACCCGTTCTTCGTAAGAAGACTGCGCATACGGAAATTAAGACGGTGAGTGTCAAGTCTGAGCGAGGTTTTACCGAGAGTCTTAGCGATATCACAGCAGTGAGCAATAAGCTCGGTGCCCACACCGTGCCTTAAAATTTTATCGGAAACGGCAAATCTGTGAGCTACAAGAGCATTTAAGTCCTCAAATTTTCCGTCTTTTAAAGTTTCGTAATAGGGTTCATACATAATTATCTGAACAGTGGCGCACACTGTTCCGTTATCATCAAGAACGTAGGACTGACCTCTTTCAACGTCCTGACGGAAAGTATCGGGTCCCGGATCACTGCCCTGCCACTGAGGTATTCCGCTGTTTTTCAGCAGTTCTTTTGCACTGCGGTATATTTCACAAACTGCTTCTGCGTCTCTTACGGTTGCCTTTCTGAAAATCATGATCCGTTTTTCTCCTGTCCTGAATAAATATTGAGTTCATTATACTATTGCTTTAAGTCGGTGTCAAGAGAAAGAGTAATTTTTTGTCTCGGTACTTGACATGTTTTTAATAATATGATAAAATAATTTGAATTTTGTTTTACGGTCAGGCAGATGTAAAAAAGTCCTGAGTCAAAACAACACAGAGCATTGAAAGGTGGAAAAGTTATGACCGGTAACCAGATACAGATACTGATTACGATGTCGGTTTATCTGTTGGGCATAGTGCTTATAGGAGTATTCTATGCCAAAAAGGCTAACAAAAACAGTGATTATTACTTTCTCGGAGACAGAGGTCTCGGTCCTTGGGTAACTGCAATGAGTGCGGAGGCTTCCGACATGAGCGGATGGCTGCTTATGGGTCTGCCGGGTGTAGCGTACTGGATGGGAATTGCGGATGCGGCGTGGACTGCGATAGGTTTGGCGTTCGGTACATATATAAACTGGCTTATTGTGTCGAAAAGACTACGCAGATACAGCGTAAAAGTAAAATCAATAACCATTCCGGAATTTTTTTCAAATCGGTTTCACGAAAAAAGCGGGGTAATCCTTACTATATCGGCGCTCTTCATTCTTGTGTTTTTCACGGTGTACGCCGCCAGCTGTCTTGTTACATGCGGAAAACTGTTTTCGACGCTTTTCGGAACCCCGTATGTGGTTATGATGATTGTGGGTGCCGTGTTTGTTCTTGTTTATACCTTCCTTGGCGGATTTCTGGCTGAAAGTGTTTCGGATTTCATTCAGGCTTTTGTGATGATAACCGTGCTTATCATCACACTTGGAGTCGGAGTTGTTGCAGCGGGAGGCTTCAGTCAGATAATCGAGAATACAAAAGAAATTCCCGGATTTCTTGAATTTTTCTCAATAGCATCGCCGACTGTTTCCGACGCCGGAACCCAGATAACGGAAAACGGGGTTCCTGTATTCGGAGAAGCGGCAAAATATTCATTTCTCAGTATATGTTCCGCACTTGCGTGGGGACTCGGATATTTCGGAATGCCACAGGTTCTTCTGCGTTTTATGGCAATTTCGGATGAAAATAAACTGAAAATATCAAGACGTATCGCTGTAATCTGGTGTGTAATATCGCTTGCAGTTTCCGTTGTTATAGGTCTTATAGGAAGAGTTCTTTATCCCACGGAGCTTCTGACTCAGTCACAGTCTGAAAACATTTTTATTCTGATGTCGGAAAGACTGCTTCCTCCGCTGATAGCAGGTCTTTCAATGGCGGGCATACTTGCGGCGACCATGAGTTCATCCGATTCCTATCTGCTTATTGCGTCATCTGCGGCGGCAAAGGATATATACAAAAGATTGTTCCGTAAAAATGCCGGTGAAAAGCAGATAATGCTGATATCGAGAATTTCTCTTGTTGTAATAACTCTGATAGCAATTGTGATAGCTCTTGACGAAAACAGCCGGATTTTCTCGATAGTATCCTTTGCGTGGGCGGGATTCGGTGCTACATTCGGTCCCCTTATGCTTTTCTCGCTGTTCTGGAAAAGAACCAACTTTTACGGAGCGGTCGCGGGTATGCTTGGCGGAGGAATAAGCGTGTTTATCTGGAAGCTTGCTATAAAACCGCTCGGCGGAGTACTTGCGATATACGAACTGCTCCCTGCGTTTATAATTTCTTCGCTTCTTATACTTTTCGTATCGCTTGCTACCGAAAAACCGGCAGGAGAAATTGAAAAAGAATTTGAAGAAGTAAAAAAAGGGATCTGATAGCAAAGTCAAAGTGAAAAGTTTCCGGAAGACAAAGGCTGATAATAATGCTTTTGAGCCAAGTTAAAGGAATATGCAAACCGAAAAACTGATTTCCGTCTGAACCGGCAGATAAGTTCAGTTAGGGAAAAAAGAAAAAAACGGACGGCGTAACAAGCTCAAAAAACACAAAAATTAAATAAAAAATCCGGATATCCCTTGAAAACTGTGCCTATTATGATTGGAAAATAACTATAATTCAGCCCCTTCATTCGTTAAAAAGCGTGAAGGGGCTGAATTTATTTTAAAAAAGTTTTTCTTAATTATTTATAGTGAAGCAGTTATCCATAATCATAGTTTTTTTCACAAAGTAAAATTTGTACAGAAAACTTGTGTAAATAAGTACATTCCAGTCAAAAAATCCGTACAGAAATCCGCCGTTGTTTATTGAGCGGCGGATATATAGGATAATTTTAAAAGTAATAACTTGTACTGCAAACTGATCGCAAATAGTACGTTATAAATCAGAAACTTCCGTACAGAATTTCGCCTTATTTATAACCTTTTTTATAATAAGAAAACACGCAATAATAAGAGTTTTTATAAAAGTAATAATTTGCTCTTTATATTTGCTGTGAATAAGAAAGCTATGAACTGAAATTTTCCATATAGTATTCCCCGTCTTTCGGTCGGGTGTAAAACGCAGAAAAAATATTTTTTCAAAAGAAAAACCGTGCCTATACAGACACGGTAAAATGTGGGGTGAGTAATGGGACTCGAACCCACGGCCTTCAGGGCCACAACCTGACGCTCTAACCAACTGAGCTATACCCACCGGATGGCGTACCTTGGGGGATTCGAACCCTCGACCTACTGCTTAGAAGGCAGTTGCTCTATCCAACTGAGCTAAAGGTACATTTTTCCGACGGAGAACATTATATCACAACGGAAGTGTTTTGTCAATAGAAAATGACAAACTTTTTTGATAAACTGAATAAACTCTTTTTTGCTGAAAAAAGCGCTGTTTAAATTTAAAGCTAATGTCTTTTTAAAAACTTTTTGAATTTAAAATAACTGTTGTATCGGAATTTCTCTTAATTTACAAAAAACTGTTGATTATTTGAGGATTTTATATTATAATTAATCGATAACGTTTTTTATAGCAACTCCGTTTTTTGTAAACTTTGTACGGAAAGAGTAAGAAAATGAAAGAGTCCGGAATAAAGCTGTTCAAAGCAGGGGATCTGATCATCTGTTTGACTGTCATTGCGGTTGCGGCTGTACTGCTTTTTTTTCCGTTTATCGGCAAAGAAAGTCGGATGCTCGCCGTAAGCGTTGACGGCAGTAAACAGTTTTATGCCCTTGACGAAAACAGAGAGATAACAATTGAAAATAACGGCATATTATTAACCGTCACGGTTTCGTCAGGCACGGCATTTGTGTCATCTTCTTCCTGTCCGGACGGAATTTGCGTAGCTACGGGAAAGATTTCAAAAAGCGGACAGATCATTGTATGTGCTCCGGCGAATGTTGCGGTATGGATAGAAGACGGAGGAGAAAACGGGTATGACGCGGTTACGGGTTAGAAAAACAGCATACGCAGCGGCTTTTACGGTTCTTGCACTTGCCCTTTCGTATCTTGAAGGATTTATACCGATATCGCTTGTTATTCCTTTTCCGGGAATCAAACTCGGACTTGCGAACATAGCGGTAATGGCTTCCTGCTTTTATCTCGGATTCGGATATGCCGTCGGAGTATCAATCAGTCGCATACTGATCGGTTTTCTTCTGTTCGGTTCGGTGACTTCGCTTTGGTTTTCGCTCTGCGGTGGAGTTTTCGCCCTGCTCGGGCTTGCTTTTTACTTAAGGTTTCTGAAAAAAACTACCGCAATGACGGGTGTCTCGGTGCTTTGCGCCGCACTTCATTCCACCGGTCAGTGTCTTGCCTGTTCGGCGATGTTCGGATTTTATGTGATGCTGACTTATCTTCCGTATCTGTTGCTTTTTTCGGTGGTTACGGGAGCGCTTACCGGCTTTATCGTTTGGCGAATGCTGAAAATAAAAATATATCAGGGTTAAAAGAATGAAAAAAGATGTAATACTTCCGGAATCGGAAATTCAAAAACAGTTCGAGTATATGTCTGAGGTTAAGACCGAAGTCGGCACGGGTAAAAAAGTGTTTATCAAGACTTTCGGGTGCCAACAAAACGAAGCAGACAGTGAAAAACTGCTCGGAATGGCTGAGAAAATGGGCTACTGCCGTACAGAAACAAGCGACGACGCAGACCTGATAATCGTCAACACTTGTGCTGTAAGGGAACACGCAGAGCTTAAAGCGTTGTCGATAAGCGGCGGATATAAGCACTGCAAAGAAAAAAATCCTTCGCTGATAATCGGAATCTGCGGTTGTATGGTTTCGCAGGAGCACAGGGTAAGTGATATAAAAAATAAATATCCCTACGTTGACTTTCTTCTCGGAACAACACTTATCCACCGGTTTCCGGAGATACTTCTTAAAACCATACGAGAAAAGAAAAGAAATTTCTGGATCTCACCCGAAACCTCTGTAATTGCGGAAAATCTGCCGGTAAGCCGTGTTACGGGTTCCACCGAAGCATGGGTGTCTGTAATGTATGGCTGTAATAACTTCTGTACTTACTGCATTGTTCCGTACGTAAGAGGCAGAGAGCGCAGCAGAAATCCGGAAGAGGTAATAAAAGAAGTAAAACAGCTTATTTCCGACGGTGTGAAATCTGTAACACTGCTCGGTCAGAATGTAAACTCTTACCGTCCTGAATCAAGCCCGGATTACGGTTTTCCGGAGCTTCTCGAGGACTTGTGCAGACTTGACGGAGAGTGTGTGATCGGCTTTATGACCAGCCATCCGAAAGACGCAAGTAAAAGACTTATTGACGTGATAGCTGCCCACCCGCCGGCAAAGGGAAAGGTAGGTATATCAAGGCGTTTTCATCTTCCGTTGCAGTCGGGAAGCGACAGAATACTTAAAAAAATGAACCGGCATTATTCCCTTGCAAGATATCTGGAGCTTGTGGACTATATGCGGAGCAAAATTCCGGACGTATCGGTAACAACAGACATAATCGTTGGATTTCCGACCGAAACGGAGGAAGAATTCCTTCAGACTCTTGAAGCGGTGAAGAGAGTAAGATACGACAATATTTACTCATTTATTTACTCAAAGCGTAAAGGCACTGCGGCGGCAGAAATGGAAGGTCAGATAGACGAAGAGGTCAAGGGGCAGCGCCTTCGCAGGCTGATTGCTCTTCAGTCAGAGATATCCAAAGAAAACAACAGCAGGCTTGAAAATAAACAGATCAGAGCCTTGATAGAGGGTGTAAGTAAGACTTGTCCCGAAAAGCTGACCGCAAGAACCGAGGACGGAAAACTTATACATTTTGACGGCAGAAAAGAAGACGTAGGAAAGCACGGCATCTTCCTTATCGAAAAAGCCGAATGCCATGAACTTTTCGGCAGACTTCTCAAAACAGAGGAAGTGTAACCTTTTCCGGAGTCGGTAAAGCCGGAATATCCGGAAAAAACAAAAATTCAGAAAAAATGAATGACTGAACTTATTCTGAAAGGACGGAAAAAGATATGACGCCGATGATGCAGCAGTATCTTGAGGTCAAGAAAAAATATCCCGATGCTTTTTTGTTTTACCGTCTCGGTGATTTTTACGAGATGTTTTTTGATGATGCAAAAAAGGCGTCGGCTATACTTGAGCTTACTCTTACGGGAAGGGACTGCGGTGAAGACGAAAGAGCGCCTATGTGCGGAGTGCCGTACCATGCGGCGGACAACTATATAGCAAGACTTGTGTCAAAAGGTTACAAGGTAGCTATCTGCGAGCAGATGGAGGATCCGGCAACGGCAAAAGGAATAGTCAAAAGGGAGATTGTCAGGGTGGTGACTCCCGGAACCGTTACCGACAACTCAATGCTTGATGAAAAAAAGTATAATTACATATCTGCTCTTTTCCTTCAGGGAGACAAGGCGGCTCTTGCGTTTGCGGATGCGTCAACCGGTGACATGAGCGTCGTTTTTCTGAGCGGTGTGAATATAGAAGATAAAATAATATCGGAATCCGAGAGATATTCCCCGAGAGAAATTCTGTCAAATGTAAATATCGAGGAATTTAAAAAATTGAAAGAATATTACCGTGACAGAATAAAAGCGATGGTAACGGCGTGCAGTGATGGTTTTGAGTATGACGGGGCACTCGTCAGGGTAAAACGGCAGCTCGGCAAAAATGCGCCGGAGGAACTGATAAATAATCCCGTAATGACAGGAGCCGTTGGTGCGTTACTTGCATATATCGCCGAAACCCAGAAGTCGGATATTTCATATATCCGGAGTGTAAATGTATATAATGACGGTCAGTATCTTGAACTTGATCCGAGCAGCCGGAGGAATCTTGAAATCTGCGAGACGATGAGAACCAAGGAGAAAAAAGGTTCTCTTTTGTGGGTGCTTGACAAAACCGTGACGTCAATGGGCGCAAGGCTTCTGAGGAAATGGCTTGAAATGCCGCTTGTCAACACAAGGTATATCGAGCGCCGTCAACAGGCGGTGGGTGAGCTCAAAGACAATTATCTTATGAGAAGAGAACTCACTGAAAGCCTCCGTCCGGTTCTGGATATAGAACGGCTTATGGCAAAGGTCGTTTACGGAACGGCAAACGCAAAAGATATCAGATGCGTGGCTGAAACTCTGTCGGTTGTAAGTCAGGTAAAAAGTCAGCTTGCTGACGCACAAAGCGCAGAGCTTGTAAAAATCCGTCAAGAGCTTGATCCGCTTGAAGAGTTTGTCGGAAAAATAATGTCCTCGGTAGTTGCGCAGCCGCCTTTGACGGTCAGAGAGGGAGGAATGATCGCACCCGGGGTTGATGAAGAGCTTGATAGACTGCACGGACTGCTTTCCAACAGCAAAACTTATCTTGAAGAGCTGATAGAAGAGGAGCGCAAAGCGACCGGAATAAGTAAGCTGAAATACGGATATAACAGAGTTTTCGGCTATTATATAGAAGTGACAAATGCAAATAAGGGTGAACTGCCCGACTACTACATAAGAAAACAGACGCTTACAAACGGCGAAAGATATATTACTCCGAAGCTTAAAGAGCTCGAATCGGAGATACTCGGGGCGTCGGAAAAAATCTGTGCCCTTGAGTATAAAATTTTCTGTGAGCTCAGAGACAGTACTGCTGATCTTTCGGCGGCAATACACGCCAATGCAGGGCTTCTGGCAGTGCTTGACGTTTACCTTTCACTTTCCGAAGCGGCGTCAAGGTATAACTATATATGTCCCGAAGTGTCCTATAATGACAGCATTGTCATTAAAGACGGAAGACATCCGGTAGTGGAGCAGTTCGTTACCGACAGCTATTTTGTGCCTAACGACACGCTTCTTGATACGTCGGCAAACAGATTAATGCTTATAACAGGTCCCAATATGGCGGGTAAATCCACATATATGAGACAGGTTGCGCTTATTACGCTTATGGCGCAGATTGGATCTTTTGTACCGGCGCAGGAAGCTCGTATAGGCGTCGTTGATAAACTGTTTACAAGAGTCGGTGCCTCTGACGATCTGGCATCCGGTCAGTCCACTTTTATGCTTGAAATGAACGAGGTCAGTTATATCGTAAAAAATGCGACAAAGCGTTCGCTCATAATATACGATGAAATCGGAAGAGGAACCAGCACCTACGACGGAATGAGTATAGCAAAGGCAATTGCCGAGTATACGGCAGGGAAAAAAATAGGGGCGAAAACTCTTTTTGCGACACATTACCATGAGCTTACATCTCTCGAAAATGAAAAAGACGGAATCGTCAACTATTATATAGCCGCAAAGAAAAAAGGCGAGGATATTATCTTTCTGCGAAAAATCCTGAGGGGAAAAGCTGATGACAGCTACGGAATTGAGGTAGCAAAACTTGCCGGAATACCATCAGAGATAATCAAACGTGCAAGAGAAGTGCTGAAAGAAATTGAGGAGGGAATTCATAAACCTTCCGCATCCGAACAACTCCCGTTAAGTGAAAATGTTTCTTTTGAGGATATGACGAACAGTGAAATAGCAGAAAAACTGAGACAGTGCAACATAAACACCTTGACTCCGCTTGAAGCACTGAATTTTATCTACGAACTGAAAAAACTTGCGGGAGACTGAATCAAAGTAATCAGAGCATAAAGCGTGTTCTGAGAATAAATCGTAGTATTAAACCGTGTAAACTCAGATTTTCAATAATTACAAACTGAAAAGCAATAAAAAAGCAGTGCCGGCACTCGCCGATTAAAGCGGTATCAGTTTTTTTGTCAGAAAAGCCGATTTACGTATCCAAAAGCCGATCGCATTCAATTGTTTCAGTGCCAAGCGGCGGGTAAAGCAAAATACCGCATATGCGGACTGTGTGCTTACGCCTTTTTGCGTGGCCAAAAATCAAGGAAAGGAAAGAAGTATGGGAATAATAAATGTTCTTGAACCGCAGGTAGCAAATCTTATAGCTGCCGGAGAAGTCGTTGACAGACCGGCGTCTGTCATAAAGGAACTTCTTGAAAATGCGATAGATTCCGGAGCAGACGCCGTTACAGTTGAGATAAGGCACGGCGGAATTTCCCTTATAAGAGTCAGTGATAACGGGTGCGGAATGTCAAGGGAAGACGTTCCGGTTTGCATTAAGCGACATGCCACAAGTAAAATACATTCGGAAAGAGATCTTGACAGCATCGTCACTCTCGGGTTTCGCGGAGAGGCACTTGCGGCGATAGGAGCGGTGTCAACGCTCAGAATAATAACCAAGCAGAAAAATTCTTCAATGGGAACAGCGCTTACCTGCGTCGGGGGTGAAATGAGGGAGATAACAGAGACCGGCGCCCAGAACGGAACCACGGTGATAGTGGAAGAGCTTTTCGCAAATATACCCGCCAGACGCAAATTTCTGAAAAAAGACACCTCGGAGGCTCTTGCCTGTGCGGCGGTAGTTGAAAAGATTGCGCTTTCACGTCCTGATATTTCTATTAAATTTATTTCTGACGGTAACCTTAAATTTTCAACTTCCGGAGATAAAAAACTTATAAACGCTATCTACGCAGTTCTCGGCAGGGATTTTGCTCACAAACTTACAGCTGTACATGGCAAAACCGGCGGAATTGAGGTTACGGGTTACATCGGAACGCCTGAAAACGTTCGTGCAAACCGAAATTATCAGAATTTTTTCATAAATGGCAGATACATAAAAAGCAGAACTGCTATGGCGGCACTTGAGCAGGCGTACAGCTCGTATATACCGTCAGACAAGTTTCCGGTCTGTGTACTTGAGCTAAGGATACATCCGGCTCTTGTAGATGTGAATGTTCATCCGGCAAAGCTTGAGGTTAAGTTTTCAAACGAACAGGCGGTTTTTGACGCAGTATATTCAGCGGTGCTGACTTCACTTGAAAAGAGCACGGTACGACCTGAATTCAAGCTTGGCAGTGATAAAAACAAAAAAGACAGCAAGATTATAGGTGCGTTTATTCCGCTGAAAGAAACCCGCGGGGCAGTATCGGACGGAAAAGGCGAGCAGATGACAATTAAGGATTTTAATCAGAGATCTCAGGCGGTTAGCAATCTCCACCTTTACAACGCTCAGACGGAAGAATTGCCGCCGCATCTGCGGTTTTCATCCGGTAAAGAAAAGCAGGATAATGTACCGCTGCCGTTTTCGGTCGACAACAGTCTTGTTGATGAGATTACTTCATCCGGAGGCGAACAGCTGAAAGCCGACGTTTTCGTAAAAAAAGTGGATATTATCCCCTCAGATCAGGCAAAGACATCCCCCGCAGTAAGAAATCCTGGTGAAAACAAAGGTACCGAAACGGAAAAATCAGATTTTTGTTCCGGAGCCGGGATTACTTACGGGAATAACAGTCGGAAAACCGATGCAAATTCCGCAGAGTCAGCAATTTTCTCAGATAATTCAGTAGATCAGAGCATTTCCGGAAATCACTCCGTAAAATCAGAAAGTCAGATCCAAAATGAAAGTTTTCCTGTAAAACCGGAAGCTCAAAACAATGCCGGAAAATCAGAAAATCCCGACTATGTATGGGATAATTCCGAAATATCAAAAAAAACCGGCTACTTGTCGGGTAATAACGGTAAATCTGAAATTTTTGGCGTAAAACCTGAAATAAACGTTTTGAAGTCCGAAAAATCTGATTATAAATCGTTTTTTGAAAATTCTGATCACAAAGTCATAACAGCTTTAACTGACTGCGAAGATAAATTTTATAAAGCGGATATTTCAGTGCCGGATGAGTTTCCCGAAATGGGTGAAAGCGAACAGCCTGAAACAGCGGAAAAATTCGGCTTTGAGAGCTCAGGCGTACCCGAATATCGGATTCTGGGTGAGATATTCAGTTCGTATGTGCTTGTCGAAACAGAAGAAAAACTGCTGATGATCGATAAGCATGCGGCACACGAAAGAATACTGTTTGAGGACATGAGGAGAAATATTTCCGGTCAGGCAGAAAGTCAGATGCTGCTGGTACCTTTGTCGGTAAGTCTTACCGGCGAGGAAACTGCTGCTTTGGAAGAATACGGGGAAAAAATATCCGCAATGGGATTTATGTTCGAGGCAACGGAAGACAAAGGAAAATGCAATGTCACTGCAATCCCGTCGGGACTTTCAGGAGCAGAAGCAGAAACGCTTTTTGTTACAGTGCTCGGAAAGCTTGCGGACGGAACGGGAAATGCAGAGATTACAGGAAAACTGTTTTTTGAGCAGGCACTTTATCAGGCTTCCTGTAAAGCGGCTATAAAGGCGGGTAGAGTTTACGACGAATCACACCTGAAATGGATTTGCGACAGACTTCTTTCAGACGAGAAGATCAGATTTTGTCCGCACGGCAGACCGGTTGCCTTCGAGATAACTCAAAGTGAAATTGAACATTGGTTCAAACGGAAATAACGTTACATTATTCATTGAAAATCAACTTTGGTTCAAACGTAAATATTTCTTGCAGAGTAGTAAAATCAAACGTAAATTATATTTTTCAGATCAGTGGAAATAACGTGGGTTCAAAGAAAGTAATATTCAGACATCATTGTCAGCATCTGTTAAAAGAAAATTATTTAAAACCAATCAAAAAAATTGTTTTAATACAAAATAATATCTGAAAATCTGAATTCAGATATTGACTTATTTAAAGTACTCTTAAAAAAATACGCGAAAAGGTTAATCGTTTCTTAAAGAAAATAAATATTCAAAGATAACAAGCAAAGGAAGATTATGTTGACTGAAAACGAAAAAAACGGTTTCCGGGTTATAAGCACGGAAGGAAAAGCAAGACTTGGAAAAATGAAAACAGTTCACGGAGAGATAAATACGCCTGTTTTCATGAATGTGGGAACTAGTGCTGCAATAAAAGGGGGAGTAGCTCTCCCGGACCTTAAAGAATGTAAATGTCAGGTTGAGCTTTCAAACACATACCATTTGCATATAAGACCCGGAGATAAACTGATAAGACGGCTCGGCGGACTCCACAAGTTCGCCTGCTGGGACGGCCCCATACTTACCGACAGCGGAGGATTTCAGGTTTTTTCTCTTGCCAAACTGAGAAGAATCAAAGAAGAGGGCGTATATTTTCAGTCGCATATGGACGGCGCCAGAATTTTCATGGGACCGGAGGAAAGTATGCAGATACAGTCCAATCTCGGTTCGACAATAGCGATGGCGTTCGATGAATGTATAGAAAATCCGTGTGAATACGGTTACGCCAAAAAATCCTCGGAAAGAACGGTAAGATGGCTTGTCAGGTGCAAACGTGAGATGAAAAGACTGAATTCTCTTCCGGATACCCTTAATAAAAATCAGCTTCTTTTCGCAATAAATCAGGGAAGCACCTATGATGATTTAAGAATTGAAAACATGAAGCGTATAGCCGAGCTTGACCTTGACGGTTATGCAATCGGCGGACTTGCGGTCGGTGAAAGTGCGGATGAAATGTACCATATAATCGAGCAGGTGGAGCCGTACGCCCCGTCCGACAAACCAAGGTATCTTATGGGGGTTGGTACTCCGCAGAATATTCTCGAAGCGGTACGCCGTGGAGTTGATTTTTTTGACTGTGTAATGCCAAGCAGAAACGCAAGGCACGGTAACCTTTTCACATGGAGCGGCAAACTGAATCTTTCAAACGAAAAGTTTCTTGACGATGTAAAACCTCTTGATGAAAGGTGCGACTGTCCGGTTTGCAGAACTTATACGAGAGCATACATCAGACATCTTTTCAAAGCGAGGGAAATGCTCGGAATGCGTCTGTGCGTAATTCACAACCTCTATTTTTACAACACTCTTATGGAAAAAATAAGGCAAGCACTTGCCGAAAACAGATTTGAAAGTTTTTACCGTGAATGGATAGATGTTCTCGGTCAGAGAGTCTGAAATATTTATAAATTAAATACTGAAAAAGACAGTTCAGGCTAAGCATACAAGGGTAATTACAAAAATTGAAGTTCAGGCTCATCATACTGAGCGGATGTAGAAATAAAGTGAATTTTATTCTCGGAAGGTAAAGCAAAAATACAGAAAAAGTGCACCGGGTTTCAGCATGTAAAGCAAAAAATTGAAATTAAGAGCAGTTTATTCTCGGAAGGTAAAGCAAAATACAGAGAAGAGTGCAGCTTAGTCTCCGCAGGCAAAACAAAATTGTAAAAGTGCAGTTAAGGCTCGGTAGATAAAACGAAATACAATAAAGTGAAGTTGAATTATGGCAGTTAGTTAAGAAGCGAATCTGCAAAAAAACACAGGGGGTATTGCTCCAGCGGCAATACCCCCTACTTCCGTGAGTTGCGTGCCGGACAGGGCAGCAACATCATTACTTATTTATTTTATTATCAGGTAAAAATTACTTAATCTATAAAATCACCTCTCTTGGTTTCAAATTAAATTACATGTTTTGTTTTCTCTATAACCATCACCTCACACTTTTTATTCATTTAATCCCGGTTTCACTTCACCTCCGGTTTATATATTTCAGCCCCAAAGTCCGGGGGCGTTATTCGGTTTTCGGAATAATCAGTCCGTAATTACCTTCCTTTCTTTGATAAACTACATTTATGTTCATGTTGTCCATATTCAGAAAAACAAAAAATTGATGTCCGAGCATGTTCATCTGCAGAACTGCTTCGTCGACAGACATAGGCTTAAGGACAAACTCCTTTACGCGTACCGGAACTTCGGTATCCAAAAGGGGAGCATCGGATTTTCCGATTGGCTCATCCGCCGGTACTTCTTTCGGGAACACACCCTCTCTGATCCTTTTTCCAAGCCTTGTTTTATTTTTTCTTATCTGTCTTTCAATTGAATCCATAACTGAGTCGAGCGCATTCTGGAAAGTGGAATCTTCTTCTTCGCCTCTGAACATAAGTCCTGAACTGCTGATGGTAACTTCAAGTATTTCATTTCCGTTTTTCCTTTTGCGCATCGTCACATGGGCGGTTGCGTCATCCTTGAAAAACTTGTCGTACTTGGACAGCTTGCGGTCGGCAAGTTCGTAAAAGTCCTTCGGCACATCCATTTGTCTTCCTACAATTGTTATCTTCATGTCATCCCACCTTTTCTGAGATTTTATCATGGGTTCTCCCCACTGACAAATAGAGTATAGCATGCAGTATCCTGAATTTCAATGTATATTTTGTGAATAATTAACAAATTCGAATGTTACATTTTATTTAATTTATGCGTATTGACAAAACAAAGTCGTTATGATATAATATATTCAATAACGCCGCAGAAGAATACAACTGCGGCGTTATTTCAGTTAAAAGTTTTTTAAGTAAAAAGATAAGTTTGAGATTTTTCCGGATTTACTGACAGCAGAATTATTTCATTAAGATCAGACAAAACCGAACCAAAGAGATATAAGAATCGGTACAAAAAAGGAACACACAGCGCCGTTTATCACGGAAAGAACCACCGTTTCCTCATTTGTATACTTCAGAATAATCGGCAGGGTTGTATCTTCGCTTGTTGCGCCGGCAGACGCAATACAGCAAAACGGTCCGAGCTTTGCAAGAAAAGGAATCAGCATAAACGAAAAGATCTCGCGCATAAGATTGCTCATAAAGGCAATACTTCCGAGCTCTGCGCCTCCGAGTTTTCCGATAGTTACACCCGACAAACTGTACCATCCCATACCGTCGGCGACAGCCATCCCCTTGAACACCGGAACGTTAAGTAAAAGCGAACAGACAAGCCCGCCTAATGTTGAACCTATGATTATTCCCAGCGGTATTATGAAAATTTTTATATTGTAATCCCTTAGTTTACGGAAGATACCGTCCTGCATGCCGATACTTATTCCGACAGAAAACATGAGTATGTAAAGGATTATGTCAGAATTTTCCGAGAGCATGGAAACTATGATATTGTCCGGCACGTTCAGTCCGCAGATAACTCCGAGAAGCAGCGCCGAAAGTGTAAGAAGTATCACTTTATTTTTCCTGCCTTTTTTTATTTTTGTCTTTTTTCTTCATAAGTCCCGACATAAAGAAGACCACAGCTACTGAAAAAGCCGTCGGGAACAGAAAAAAAAGAAAGCTCTTTATTCCGAGCGACATCAGCTCACCGAAAAAATTTTCCCTTGCGGCAAGCATTGCGCCCATTGAGAAAATGAGAGTAAGCGTACATAAAAGTGAAATTTTAGCGTTGATATTTTTTGCTTTTCGCGGGATAAGGAATTTTCCAACCGCAATTCCGATACACATAACCAAAATTATCAGCATAGAGTAACTCCGTAATGAAGAAAACATTTTTTGTAGGTTTAATAAAAGCCGTATGGTATTTTTTGCAGAACCAAAAAAGACGAAAACTTTTCTGTTTTGCATAAAACTTTTAGGCAAGTTTTATGATTTCAATGACTATAAATCAAGCCAGAAATTGCATAAGCGTTTCAACCGCAAATACAGCTATACACGAAAAAACAGCGACGGTAACCAGCTTTTTTCCGCAGAATGTCAAAGCGACTGCAACGGCAAATGCGGCAACGGCTGAAATAACCGAGGAAGTAGAGTAGAATACAGCCGGAACAGTCATAACGGTAAGCACCGAAAAGGGAATATAATAAAGAAAAGATTTTATGAATTTGTTTTTGATCTGTTTTTTTATCAGCAGCATGGGTATAAGTCTTATGAGGTATGTTACAAGAGACATTACCGCAAGGTATTTAAGAAAAACGTAAAAATCCATTATTTATCCACCTCGCAGACTTCGGTTTTGTCATCATTCTTTAAGGGAGCAATAACTGCACAGATAATGCTTACCGCAACGGAAACAATAATGATCCTCATTCCGTCGCTCAGACCTTTGAGAAACGGCAGAAAATAAAAAATACAGCTGAGAATAGCAGAAATAAGCACACATATACGGACAGGAGCGCTCTTTTTGGCTTCTGGTAAAACAATGGCGATAAACATAGCGTAAATTGCACATCCGAGAGCGGAAATCACCTGATCCGGAAGAATATTTCCGGCGGTAGCACCTGCAACGGTACCGAGAGTCCAGCCGACATATGGCAGAACTATCAGACCGAGCATAAAGCTTCTGCCGGCAGTCCCCTTTTTTGAGGTTGCCACGGCAAAAATCTCATCGGTATTGCAGAAAGCGAACAGTAATCTGTCAAAGATATTTATTTTGCTGTCAAATTTCTGTGACAGAGAAACTGACATCAGAGCATATCTCATATTTATGACTGCCTGTGAGAGTATAAGTTCGGTAAGAGGACCGAGAGAGGCTATGATCGGAACGGCAGCAAACTGTCCGGCGGACGTCAGGTTGAACATCGATACAAGTATGGCTTCCGGTGGTGTGAGACCGGACTCCACCGCAAAAATTCCGAAAACAAATGCGACCGAAAGATAACCAAGGCATATAGGCAGACCTGCGGAAAGTCCGGAAGAAAATTCCGCATTTTTAATTTTCATAGATTTATCCTTTCAGAAAAAAGCCGTGCGTTGGCAGTCACGGCAAAATCCGGTGTTTGCACACCGAAAACTGATTATATCACGTTATAACAATAATGTCAATGTTTTTCTTTTTTGATTTTCTGTTAAAAAAATCTGCATTGAACGGTGCGGAATTCTGATGTAAAATATAACCGGACTGATGATAAAAACGAAAGATGAGGAAAAGAATATGGAAATCAAACCTTTTGAAAAAGAAGATTTTTCAGAACTTTTTAATTTTATGAAGCCGCTATGGGAGGAAACGTACGGTAGTATTCTTCCGGCAAGGCAGATAGAATTTCTGCTTGATCATTATTTTTCGGATGAGGCTGTTTCGGGATTTATCGGAAAAGGATACAAATATTTTACGCTGAAAGAAGAAAACCGTCTTTGCGGCGTCACCGTGATATGTGACGGAAAAGACGGAAGTGTGTATCTTGACAAATTATATATAAACGGAGACAGCAGGGGAAAAGGCTATCCCGGAAAGGTTTTCGGGTTTCTTCTCGGAAGCGGGAAAGATGTCACGTTGAATGTCAACCAGAAAAACGCCCGTGCGATAAAATGTTATAAAAAGAACGGATTCAAAGTAGAAGAGGAGCAGAAAATCGATCTTGGTGACGGAATGACGAATGTCGATTATTTTATGAGGCTAACGCTTTCTGATTTTTTAAAATCAAAAGCAAAAGCTGACTGATCTCATATATTTTTCTGACGTGAAATTAAAGAAAACTTGATAATAAGTCAAGCGAAGCGATTTATACAGACCTTATGTTACCAAATGATTTCTGATCTTTTATCGGTGAAACTGATTTGTAAAATCTTTTTTAAGTAAAACCGGTTTGTAAAACATACTTTCAGTGAAACCTGTTTGTAAAAACTGATTTTCGGTCTGAATTTTTCAGATAATGTAAAAAAATCCCGGAGTTTAAAATTTCACCGGGATTTTTGCGTTTTCGGATATTTTCGGAAACATGTCAGAAGAAAAGTTTAACGCCGTTTTCTTTCAGCGCTGCCTGAAGTTCTCTGACGTCAAGGGATGAGAAATCCGATGTCATGGCGGCTGCCTGACCTGCTGCCTGACCGGTTACTGCGCAGTCCGGTATAACCCGGGTAATATCCCACATATCGTCGGTTACCGATATGCAGCGTCCGGCGGTTATCAGATTTCTGACACTTTTGCCGTAAAGACAAGAAAACGGTATGCAGTAGCACGGACCTTTTTTTCTCCAGTCGGAAACGATTCCTATGCTGTCGTCGAAGTTAACAAAAGGAGCTGAGCAGTCAAGAACGGTATTACCGACAAGGCATGCCGTCATTCTGATCTGCGGTGTAGTCGGAATCGTTACGGGAAAAAGTCCAGGCTTTCCGCTTGCGCGTTTTTTCTGAATGTCGGAAAGTATCTTTTCGTGCGAGTTTTGTATCATCAGAGAAAGCTCCTCGCCGCTCAGTCCCGAGTATCTTTTACCGTTTTCAAGCTGGTTGTCGAAAAATTCCTTTGTTTTCTGCTCATCCGGAATATCTGCAAAGCCGAGCATGTTGAGTTTGTAATCTCCGTTTGAAATATCAGAAATGTAATAGTACCACGCGGCGAGAAGATTGCCTTTTTCGTGACTTCTTGTTTTTTCTCCGGCAAGACGGCAGATATCGGCGTCTCCGGTTGTGTCAATAACTGATTTTTTTATCTTTACAGCATTTCTTCCGGATTTGTTCTCCGTGATAATATGAGTTATCCTGCCTTCCTCTGAAACGGTTTTGCAGGCATATGTTCCGTAAAGAATCCGCACTCCTTCGGAAAGAAGAAGCTGTTCGGCGGCAATGGCGAACAGATGCGGGTTGAATCTTACCTGGTACCGTCCGGCTTTTGCACGCACCGAAGCCGGATTTTCGTTTTTCCATTCTTCCGGCAAACCGACTTCGGCACCGTATTTAACCGAAAGTTTCAGAAGCTCTTCGGCAATACCGAAGCTGACCTGATTTCCGAATCCGTCGCAAAGCGGAAGATAAATAGTAACGATTCCGGCGGTTGCAAGTCCTCCGAGGATATACGACTTTTCAAGCAAAAGCACGTCTGCACCCGCTCTTCTTGCCGCAAGAGCCGCGGCAATACCTGCGACTCCTCCGCCGCATACACAAACGTCACATTCCGCTTTGACATCAACAGTTATATTTTCCGTTATCTTTTCCATTAGATTTCTCCGTGTTATTACTTAAATTACAAACAGTCAGGATGTAAATATCCCACAACCTGATTTTACCATTACTTTTTTACTGTGTCAAGAACTACTTGATTATTGACAAGAATTTTTCCTGAGTTAAATTTTCGATTGCTTTAACCGAAAATTTACATAATCTGCGGTATTAATTGTTTTTAGTACTTGATTTTTTTTGTGGTTTGGTGTACAATTATAACAAATAAAATTTTCAGCAGATTCAGGAGAGTGTAAAATGTTAGTATCAGCAAAAGAGATGCTTGTCAAAGCCAAAGCGGGAAAATATGCGGTAGGTCAGTTCAACATCAACAATCTCGAGTGGACAAAAGCCATACTCAGCACTGCCCAGGAGCTTTCATCGCCGGTAATTCTCGGCGTTTCGGAAGGTGCCGGAAAATATATGTGCGGATATAAGACGGTTGTCGGAATGGTAAAAGGAATGATTGAAGAACTCGGTATAACTGTACCGGTGGCACTTCACCTTGATCACGGTTCATACGAAGGGGCTCTTAAATGTATTGAAGCCGGATTTTCCTCGGTAATGTTTGACGGTTCGCATTATCCGATAGCGGAAAACGTGGAAAAGACAAAAGCGCTTGTCGCTATATGCAACGAGAAGGGACTTTCGATAGAAGCCGAAGTCGGAGCAATCGGAGGAGAAGAGGACGGAGTAGTAGGAAACGGCGAGTGTGCCGATCCCGATGAATGCAAAATGATAGCTGACCTCGGAGTTACCATGCTTGCGGCGGGAATCGGAAACATTCACGGAAAATACCCTGCAAACTGGCCCGGACTTTCCTTTGATACACTTGCAGCAGTCAGCGAAAAGGTCGGAGATATGCCCCTTGTTCTTCACGGCGGAACCGGTATTCCGGAAGATATGATAAAGAAAGCGATTTCTCTCGGAGTTTCAAAAATCAATGTAAATACCGAATGTCAGCTTGCGTTCCAGGCGGCTACAAGAGCCTACATTGAGGCAGGCAAGGATCTTCAGGGCAAAGGATTTGACCCGAGAAAACTGCTCGCGCCCGGAACCGAAGCTATAAAGCAGACAGTAAAAGAAAAAATGCAGCTTTTCGGATCTGTCGGAAAGGCTTAATGATTTCGATTTTACAGATTTGTTTTTAAGATTCAACATTCCGATGTTCAGATCTGTCAGCGGCAGTGGTACACAGTTCGTTCGCTCTGTATTTCGGCGTGTTGCCGGTAACCTCAGCTGATAGCCGTCTTGTGTGCGGTCTGCGGAACCTTGATCACATGAGCAAAACTTACTCATTGTAACCGAGAGTCGGAAGCGCTTCATCGGCTAAAATAATAATATTCGGAATATTTTATTTACGGGAAAATTCAGCCTGCGGAAAGTAATTGCTTTCTGCAGGCTGGTTTTGGTTTAACCTCTCCGGTTTACAGACGGAAAAATCCAATCAAAACAACGAAAAATTATCGGCACGTCAGTACCGCAACGTACAAATATGTTAATGTTATGTAAGCGGAGCGGTTTTATGGAATTTAGCTTTCGGTTTACCGGTGCTGATTTGTCTTACAGCATATTGCAGTCCGATAGAATAAATATCCGCCGGAATTTACTGTAAAAAATTCATGCGGCGGATGTTTCCGAAGGATTCAAAACGTTTCCGGTTTAGGTGAAACCCGTGCTTACCGATATGTTTTTAAATTACCGTTAAAATCCGGAGTATTGAAAATAGTCTGAAAATGAACAGGAGAAAGCATGATAAGTGTTTTTTATTGCAGATGTGATGACACTTTTGTGCCTGACGGAATTTCCGGGTACAGAAAAAGAAAAATCGAAGAAGCTGCTTTACAGTCAGTCAGGCTTCAGCAGATAGCCGCCGCTAAGGTTCTGAAAGCAGGTTTTTCGGTATACGGGCTTGAAGAAAAGGACATAGTATATACAAAAAATGCAAACGGAAAGCCCTATGTGGAAAACTGTCCGGGAGTATATTTTTCGCTTTCCCACACATCTGAAATAGCCGTGGCTTCCTTTTCCGGAAAGGAAACGGGTATTGACTGTGAGCGCTCTGACAGAAATATCTCGGACCGGGTTTTTGAAAAAATGTTCACGGAAAACGAACGCAGAGCTTATGAAAATGAAAGAGTAAGGCTTTGGACAGCTTACGAAAGCTACTGCAAATACACCGGAAAGGGAATAGAAAGATCAAACAGAGATTTTGAAATTCCTTATTTTGAATCAGAGTTTGAAGGAAATGGAATATATTTCAGACGTTTTTCGGTTTACGGGTGCGATGTAACGTTATGTGCCCGCGAAAAGACAGAATATGTTTTAAAAGAAATAAGATAAAATTTGAAAAATCACTGAAAACTATTGACAAAACCGTTTTGTTGTGATATACTCTGTAAAGTATTTTGCTTTACACCTTGTTTTTGGCAATATACGGGGGAAAATAATAATGAAAATCGGAATGGTTTATCTGTACGACCTGTATTCTCCGTTACTCAGCGAAAGGCAGCGAGAGATACTTAACCTGCTTTATAACGAGGACGAATCACTGGCGGAGATATCCGAAAACATAGGAATAACAAGGCAGGGAGTACGGGATTATATAGTAAAATCCGAAGCTCTTCTGGTGGGATTTGAAAACGCTTTGCATCTTCACGAAAAAATTGTCGATTTCGGCAAACGTGTTGACGAGCTGATTAAACTCGCTGATGAAAAGGGAGCTGACCCGGAGTTAAAGGAAAAGATATCGGAGCTGAAAGAGTTTCGCTTTCAGCGTTAAACGGAAGGAGGATTTTCTTGTTTCAGAGTCTGACGGATAAACTGGCGGAAGCCTTCAAAAAATTCAGGAGCAAAGGAAAACTTACCGAAGCTGACGTAAAGGCGGGAATGCGGGAGATAAAGCTTGCGCTTCTCGAAGCCGACGTAAACTTCAAGGTTGTGCGTGACTTTATAAAAACAGTAACCGAGCGGGCGATAGGCGCTCAGGTGCTGGAAAGCCTTGTGCCGGCTCAGCAGATAGTAAAGATAGTCAATGAAGAGCTTACCTCGCTTATGGGCAGCTCAAACGCAAAGCTGACTATAGCCTCAAAACCGCCGACGGTTGTAATGATGTGCGGTCTTCAGGGCTCAGGAAAAACAACGCATACCGGAAAACTTGCGCTGATGTATAAAAAGCAGGGAAAACATCCGCTGATGGTGGCGTGTGACATTTACCGCCCGGCGGCAATAACCCAGCTTCAGACGCTCGGAGAGCAGATAGGCGTGCCTGTATTCACAATGGGGGACAAGGTAAGTCCCGTGGAAATAGCCAAGGAAGCGGTTGCGTATGCCGTAAAGAACGGTAACGACATGGTTTTCCTTGACACGGCAGGACGGTTGCAGATA
>CALXUV010000060.1 GCA_944391815.1 uncultured Clostridia bacterium
ATTACGGTTATTCTTTGCTGACCATCCATTATTTCATAAAGATTCTTTTGGGCGGTACTTAACAGAATGTTGCCTAAGAATTTGCTGTTATTCAAAACATCATCCAAAAGGGTCTGGACGTTTTGGCGTTCCCATCGTATCTCTCTCTGATATCCGGGGATAACGTACTCTCTATCCTTTATTAAGTCCCACTTTTGAACGGAACTATCATCTACATAATCAACATAGCCCATCACGGAGGCTTTGTTTTCCATCAGTATTTTTATAGTGATAATACCACTAATTGTTTCGCTCATATTCCACCCCAACATTTTTTCTATACGGCTGGAAGATGTAATAGATTTACTAGGTATGTTAACGCCCGCTGATTATACTTGTGTTAATGCATCTTGAAGCCTTTGTATGTATTCTTTTTTTATGTTATCCGGCGACAAAATTTTTATTTTTCCATGAAATCCAAATATCCAACGATAAAAGGTAGTGCTCGTGCATACAGCGACCTTTGCCTTGAAATGCTCCGAATCAATAGCTTCAGTTTCAATATCAACGCCGAAGTTATCTATCAGATATTTCATTATAGACACATGGCAATGCAGATGTACTAAAACCGGCTCATCGGTATCATACATCCGGAAAACATATTTACTGTATTCAGCAGGAGTGTATCCTTCAGGAGGCATTACGGCAATCTGATTAAGAATCTTTGGTTGTTCAGCAATCCGATCCAGACGGAAATTTCGCATTTCTTGACGCTCATCACAGAATCCACGCATATAATAGTAGTCACCGTCCCAGATTAAAGTATAGGGACTAACCGTGTACGGCTTACCATCATTTGTGATATATCGCCGCTTTAATACGTCGTAATCTGTATAATAAAAAGAAATTTTTCTTTTGGTGTCAATGGCCTCATTGATTGAATCTACTATGTAATAACCTTGTTCATTCTCCGATTTCACTCGACCAGTGGCATAAATGTGTCGACGAAGTTTTGCAGCATTCTGTGAGTTAGTTAGAGTAAGAAGCTTAGCTATCAATTCGTCGCTCTTTCGCTGTGTGATGAACTTAGAAGAAGAGATCGCATCGACAAGAATTTTTAGCTCCGGCAGTTCATAAATGTGGCCATCATAGTAGTATTTGTTCTGTGTGGATTGGAAGTGCTCTATGTGAAGACCGCATTCGTTGAGCATAGCTAGATCGTCACTAATGGTATTTCGTGACACATTAAGGTTGTACTCTTCCTTAAGAATTTTTATCAGTTCGGCAGTTGAAAGCGTGTGTTCTTCGTCAGTATATCTTACTAAATGCTGATATAAATATAAAATTCTGAGTTTAGTGCAATTTTCCATATGGCAATCCTCATTGTCGAAAACTAGCAAATAGATCCGATTAGCTCAAAAGTGCATAATATTCTTCGAGGATTTTTTCGCAACTCACCTCAATAAATGCCCTCGTTTTCACATCAATTCTTTGCCATATTGATTTCGCAACTGTCAAAACTGATGTCTTGAGGTCAAAATTAATAAACTGTTTGTTTTCAAAAACAGTAATAGGATACCTAATAATTGTTCTTGCCGCATGCTGTCGATTATTTTGAAATTTTACAAAAGAACTGTCGGCTTTTTCTATTATGAGACCTGCAACTCGCCGTTTTTCATAAAAATCCAAAAAGAAATCTACAAGATCGCTTAGTGCTATTTCGCCATTTTCTGATGCATTCCTCATGATAGCCATAACTAAGACAGGTTTATATGAGTAATTAACTCTCATATGAGTTATTTCATGCATGAATTTATCAAAAAGTGTTATTCCATTATTTTGATCGAGTAAAAATGACTCAACGACTTTTGGAGAAAACAGCGGGACAACTTTATCCGCAACCAAGTTGCCATTTTTGATTGCGCTAAAAATCTCTTCTACTTCAACATTGTATTGTCGTGAGATCTGAGACACAGTCAAGCAATCAGATGCCTTCGGAAAATCCGATAATATTTGTTTGTGTGCGGAGCCCCTTTTCAAAAGTGCGTCCAATAATGAAATTGGATCTGCAAAATCACTCTCATCAAAGTCTTCAATTGTAATATCAAGAAATGAATTAGTGTCCATTATATACCTCGCTGTCGCTTTAACATTTGCATAAGAGCAATAGGATCATCTAGCATGTTAAAAGCATGCATATCATCTTCACTTACTGCTGCGGGATGCGGATTGGCGGAATACGTATTTTCAAAATCTGCAAATCTATTCTCTTCGTATACTTTTTGTGCCTCAAAAAGCAACTCTAACGGATTGATTCTATTTGCCACAATAAAGCTTAATTCTTCCATGCAGTCTTGAACGTCACCCCAAAACTCTTCTTTGTCAAATCTTAGTTTCAGTTTTTCAGATGTATCTTGATGATAATCTATCATACCGGAAAAACCAAAGTGGCGATAGTCCTCCAAAGCATCCGAATCATAGTCGTATGTACATCTATATTTATAGATATCCTTATCTTCTTTTTCCGATAGAGAATAGCAATCCAGTATTGATAAAACTGAGCCAACTACTCCGGAATAGTAGTCGTAAAAATTAGATGAATCATTTCTAAACAAAAACGTATCATACAATGCATCCCAGTTAATCTCATGAGATATTATCGGAGATATCACGCAATCCATGCCAATAGAACTGCTTTTAATACAAGAACAGCCCAGAAACAACCCTTTTTCACAAACAAAGAGAAACACATTAAAACCCGCAAAAGCTTTATTGAATATCTTCATTAACGCAATTGCATCTTTTAATGGCTCAGCACTACCTTGTATGCTGAGAGCAAGTGTTT
>CALXUV010000061.1 GCA_944391815.1 uncultured Clostridia bacterium
AATTAAAGCGGATTAAAGCAATTAAAATGAAAGGTTTTTTCACATGGTTTGCCGCGAAATAACTTTAAAAAATTTCAGAAACATCGAAGACGAAAAAATTTCTCTCGGTGAAAATGTAAACGTTCTTTGCGGCTTCAACGCACAGGGAAAAACAAACATTCTGGAAAGCATCTATTATTTTGCGCTGGGAAAAAGCTTCCGCGGTGCGTCCGACAAAGAGCTGATATCTCACGGCAAAGACAGCGCCGACATAAGCCTTACATTTTCCGATAATTCAAGGGAAAGAAACCACAGCGTAACTTTTTTCCGGAAGGAAAAGAAAATCTGCCGCAAAGAGGGCATCAAAATTTCCCGCATAAGCGAATTTATCGGCGTTTTCAGGGCGGTTCTGTTCAGTCCGGAGGTTCTTACCTGCGTAAAGAACGGACCGGCGGAAAGAAGGGCATTTCTCGACGTTGCAATATCCCAGATATATCCGGCTTACATGGCGTCGCTTATCAGATACAAAAAGATACTTCAAAGCAGAAATACCGTACTAAAGGAAAGCGAGCAAAAAGAATCCGACGGACTTCTGTATGTCCTTTCATCTCAGCTGGCAACGGAAGCGGAAACCATTTCACGTTACCGTGAAGAATATACCGCCCTGCTCGAAAAGGAAACCGATGCACTTGTAAAGGACATAAGCTCCGGTAAAGAAAGCGTAACCCTTAAATACAAATCAAGGAAAAGCAAGGAAGAGTATCTGAAACTGCTTACCGAAAACACAGACAAGGAAAAAATACTGAAAACAACTCTTTACGGAGTGCATAAAGACGACATCGAAATCAGACTTAACGGTTACGACAGCAGAATTTACGCCTCTCAGGGACAGCAGAGGAGTATCGCACTTTCAATGAAGCTGGCAGAGGGAGAAATATCAAAGAATCTTTGCGGAGAATATCCGGTCTTTCTGCTTGACGACATATTTTCCGAGCTTGACGAAACCCGCAAGGACTATATCCTTTCAGGGCTTAAAGACAGACAGGTTATTATCACCTGCTGTGAGGAAATACTCAAAGGTAAAATTTTCGGAGTCAGCTGCGGCAAGGTAACAAAACCACAGTAAAAATAATTCCTAACAGTACGGCTGAAAAGTCAACAGCTTAGGACGTTTTCTTAACAGTCACAAATCCGTCGGAACCGCTTACCGTCTGCACTTTCAGACTTTTCAACATATTAACAGTGAACAACTTCCGAAAAACTCCGATTTCTTCTCAGTTTACGGCAAAAAAACGTTTTTTTCATTAACCTGAAAGACTGAAAATATTTATCCTTAAACATTCAACAGGGAAAATTTTCCGCAAATTCAGTTATATGAAAGCCTTTCCGGGTTTTCCACAATTTCACAGCCCCTACTACTACTGCTACTTAATTTTAGTTTTAGTTTTAATTTTATTTTGGCAAACAAAAGGTGAGATCCGAAAGGAGCCGGAATAATGGAAAGCGGAAAATAAACCGGACGGATGAGGAGCTGTGAATTTATAAGCTGTCAAGACCGGCGAAAAAATATTGCAAAGATAAACGGACGGGAATAAATGCGGTTAAGTTTATGAAAGGTATAAGCGAGCGAGAGAAATGTTCGCACGGATAGACAGACGGGAATAAATGCGAATAAGTTTATGAAAGGCACAGGCGAGCGAGAAAAATGTTCGCACGGATAGACAGACGGGGATAAATGCGGATAAGTTTATGAAAGGCATAAGCGAGCGAGAAAAATGTTCGCACGGATTGGCAGACGGGAAGAAATGCGGCTAAGTTTATGAAAGGCACAGGCGCGCGAGAGAAATGTTTGTGGAGATAGGTGCAGATAAAATTGTGAAAAGCGAGGATATTCTGGGAATTTTCGATCTTGATAATGCGTTCCGGACTACGGCGGCAAAGGATTTTTTAAAGAACGCACAAAAAGAAGGAAAAGTAAAAACCGTCGGAAGCGAACTGCCTAAAACAATGGTGGTAATGAAAAACGGAGAAATTTTTCTTTCCCAGTACGCTCAGAAAATTATAACCGCAAGGGCGGAAAGTCTTTTCAGAGGCGTCAAAAATATGATTTAAAGCAGTAAACGGAATAATAAAACTTGATTTTCAAAAGTAAAAATAACTTGTAAATTTCCGGATAACGAGGACAAAAGAAGATAAAAAACGGTAAACAACCGGAAAAGTTAAGGAAGAAGATAAGAAAGAAAAAACAGCGTAATTACAGCTTTTATATAGATAAACCAAGACAAAACCAGGACAAAGTAAGGAAAGAGGAAAGAAATGGAAGAAAAACAGAACTACGACGAAAGCCAGATACAGGTACTGGAAGGACTGGAAGCGGTCAGAAAAAGACCGGGAATGTATATAGGCTCAACATCAATCAGAGGACTTCATCATCTTGTTTACGAGATAGTCGATAACTCGATAGACGAGGCGGTTGCCGGCTACTGTACCGAAATACAGGTAACACTTCACAAGGACGGAAGCTGCAGCGTAAGAGATAACGGAAGAGGAATACCCGCACATATGCACAAGACGGGAAAACCGGCTCCTGAAGTAGTGTTTACGGTACTTCATGCCGGAGGAAAATTCGGCGGAAGCGGTTACGTGATTTCCGGAGGACTTCACGGAGTCGGCGCCTCGGTAGTAAACGCTCTTTCCGAATGGCTTTACTACGAAGACAGCAGAGACGGCAAAATTTACTCTCAGCGCTTCGAAAGAGGAAAGGTAACCGAAGAATACCATGTTGTCGGAGAAACGCAGAGCAGCGGGCTTTTTGTGCGCTTCCTGCCCGATTCAATGATATTTGAAGAGCTTAACTTCGATTACGAGGTACTTCTGAACAGGTTAAGAGAACAGGCATTCCTCAACGCCGGAGTGAAAATAGTTTTCACAGACGACAGAGGAGAAGAACCGGTTACAAATGTTCTGCATTACGAAGGCGGTATAGTAAGCTTTGTAAGTCATCTTAATGCAATAAAGCACTGTCAGCTGGTCCACCCCGACGTAATCTACATGAAAGCCCAGAACGGAGTCTGTTCGGCTGAGGTCGCAATGCAGTACAACGATACTTATAACGAAACGATAATGACCTTTGCCAACAATATAAACACAATTGAGGGCGGAACTCATGAAACAGGATTTAAAACCGCACTTACAAGGGTTATAAACGCGTACGGTAAAAAGTATAACATCCTCAAAGATAACGATAAGCCCCTGACAGGCGAAGATACAAGAGAAGGTCTCTGCGCCGTCGTCTCGGTAAAGCTACAGGACGCACAGTTTGAGGGACAGACAAAATCAAAGCTCGGCAACTCAGAAATGAGAACAATGGTTGACTCTCTTGTCAGCACAAAACTTGAAGAATATCTTGAAGAAAATCCGTCGGTGGCAAAGCTGATACTTGAAAAAACGCTGGCGGCTTCAAGAGCGAGAGAAGCGGCAAGAAAGGCAAGAGAGGCAACAAGACGAAAGGGCGCACTTGACGGAGCGTCTCTTCCCGGAAAACTCTGGGACTGCCAGGAAAAAAGAGTCGAAGTAACAGAACTCTACCTTGTTGAGGGTAACTCGGCAGGAGGTTCGGCAAAGGACGGCCGTGATTCAAGGTACCAGGCGATACTGCCGCTCAGAGGAAAGGTGCTTAACGTAGAAAAGAGCCGGCTGGAAAAAGTTTATTCAAACCAGCAGCTGATACCGATAATCCAGGCGATAGGCTGCGGCATCGGTGAAGAATTCGATATAACCAAGCTACGCTACGGCAAGATAATAATTATGGCGGATGCCGATGTCGACGGTTCTCATATTCAGATACTTCTGCTTACATTCTTCTACCGCCACATGAAAAAGCTGATCGAGGAAGGTCACATTTACCTTGCAATGCCGCCGCTTTATAAGGTTTTCAAAGGCAAAACCGAGAGATACGCGTACAGCGACGAGGAAAGAGACGCCATAATAGCGGAGCTGGGCGGAGAAAAGGTTGAAGCCGAGCGTTACAAAGGTCTCGGAGAAATGAACCCCGAACAGCTGTGGGAAACCACAATGGATCCGACTCTGAGAACTCTCAAACTTGTAACCATAGAGGACGCAATGGTCTGCGACGAGGTATTTTCTCTGCTTATGGGAGACGAAGTCGAGCCGAGACGTGAATTTATCGAAGCAAACGCAAAATTCGTTTCAAATCTCGATATCTGATTTTAACGTCATCCGCTTTATTTTGTTACGGATACTGCCGACATTCCGACTGCTCCTCATTATGTTTTTAATTTGATTTTCTGCTTGATTAAAAAATTAAAAAATCCGTTCAGTTTTATTACGGTTGAACTGCTGCACCTTGAATATCCGATTAACCGTTAAAAATATAAATACCGTGAAAAATAACGCAAAAGATAAAAAAATTACAGGTTTTCAATCATAAAAAATATACTTTTCAATATGTCAAAAAGTTTTCCACAGGGTGTGTAAATGTGTGTGGAAAACTTCTCAAAAATTGCTGTTAACAGATAAAAACAATTTTCCCAAGGATATATAAAACAGGCATAAACCCGCTGAATAAGCGGATGTGTAAAAGTTTTCCACAGGCTGATGTAAAATTACTCACAACGTTTGAAAAAGTGTGGAAAACAGTTAAAAAGTCTTTAAACACATGTTGATATGTGGAAAACTCTTTCCACCTTTTCCAAAACCGCAAGGAATAACCCATAAGGAGATAAAAATGGATAAGAAACAGGATGACCTTGAATTCAAAGATCAGAAGATAGTCCCGATACAGATGGGTAAAGAGGTGAAAAACTCCTTTATAAACTACGCAATGAGCGTTATAATGTCCAGAGCTCTGCCGGATGTTCGTGACGGACTTAAACCCGTTCACCGCCGTATACTCTACGCTATGTATGAGGATCACCTCACCCACGACCGTCCTTTCTGCAAATCCGCTACCACCGTCGGTAACGTTCTCGGACGCTACCATCCGCACGGAGACAGCGCAGTTTATGATACAATGGTAAGAATGGCGCAGAGCTTTTCGCTCCGTTACCCGCTGATCGAGGGCAGGGGTAACTTCGGTAACATAGACGGCGACGGCGCGGCGGCGTACAGGTATACAGAAGCGAGAATGAGCCGTCTTGCCGATTACATGATGACCGATATAGAAAAAGACGTGGTTGACTTCGGTCCGAACTTTGACAACAAAAGAAAAGAACCCCTTGTTCTTCCTTCGAGATTCCCGAATCTGCTTGTAAACGGTTCGATAGGTATTGCCGTCGGAATGGCGACAAATATCCCGACTCACAATCTGCGTGAGGTTATCGACTGTGTAATTTACCTGATGGACAACCCCGACGCCGACCTTAAAGACATTATGCGTTTTATAAAAGGTCCCGACTTCCCTACAGGAGCGATAATCTGCGGAACCGCAGGTATTGCCGAGGCGTACAGGACAGGTAAAGGAAAAATACGGGTAAGAGCAAGAGCCGAGGTAGAGGAAAATCACAGACGTATAGTTATTACCGAAATACCGTATCAGCTTAATAAGGTAACCCTTGTTGAGGGTATTGTCAACTGCCATAAGGAGAAAAAGGTTGACGGTATAACAGACGTGCGCGACGAGTCGGGAAAAGACGGACTGCGTATAGTCATTGAGTACAGAAGAGACGTAAGCGGTCAGGTACTTCTTAATCAGCTGTACAAATATACACAGCTTGAAGACACCTTCTCGGCAAATATGCTTGCGCTGGTCGATAACGTCCCGAAAGTCCTGAGTTTAAGAGATATGCTCAGATATTACATCGAGCATCAGGAAAACATAACGGTAAGACGTCTGAAATTCGATCTTGAAAAAGCCAAAAAAGAAGCTCATATTTTCGAGGGCTACAAAATAGCCTGCGACAATATCGACGAAGTAGTCGAAATAATCAAAAACTCGGAAAATGTAGCACAGGCAAAGATAAACCTCTCTGAAAGATACAGCCTCTCGGACGCTCAGGCACAGGCAATAGTCGATATGACTCTCGGAAAGCTCACAGGTCTTGAACGTTCAAAAATTGAGGACAGACTGGCAAAACTTTACGCTCTGATAGACGAGATAAACGAGACGCTGGGTTCGGAAGAAAAAATCAAAGAGCTTATCAAAAACGACCTGACTGAAATCAGAAATAAATTCGGTGACGAGAGAAAAACCGAGATAAGCACAGATATGTCTGATATAGAAGACGAGGATCTTATCGACAGGCATACCTGCGTCATTACCATGACGCACAGCGGTTATATAAAGAGAATGTCAAGCGACGCTTACAGCGCACAGGCAAGAGGCGGAAAAGGCATAAAAGGAATTACGACAAAAGATGAGGACTTCGTCGAAAACATAGTTGCCGCCGACAGCCATTCGGATCTGATGATGTTCACAAGCCTCGGAAAGGTGTTCACTCAGAGAGCTTACCGCATTCCCGAAGCGTCAAGAACCGCCAAAGGTACAAATATCGTCAACCTTATCGAGCTTTCCGACGGAGAAAAGATCACTTCCATGATTTCAGTAAGCGGTTACCCTGAAAACGAGTATCTGCTGATGGTAACCAAAAACGGTACCGTAAAGAGAACAAGACTGTCCGAGTACGAATATCAGCGTAAGGGCGGAAAGATAGCGATAAATCTCGACGAAAACGACGAGCTTGTTTACGTCCGCCATACAAAAGGAAACGACAAGATCATCATAGCGACAAGAGACGGAAACGCCGTTTGCTTTGACGAAAACGACGCAAGAATTATGGGAAGAGGAGCAAGAGGTGTGCGCGGTATCCGTCTTTCGGAGGGCGACAGAGTTGTCGGAGCAGTGCTTGTCGAGGACGACAAAAAGCTGCTGACCGTTACCGAAAACGGATTCGGAAAACGCAGTGAGTTCGACGAGTTCCGCACCCGCAACAGAGGCGGAAAGGGCGTAATAGTCCACGGCATAAATGAAAAAACCGGAAAACTTGCCGCAATCTGCTCCGTTTCGGACGAGGACGACGTTGTTATCGTTTCAAGCGAGGGTATTACAATCAGAACCCACTGCCGCGATATTTCCGTTTATTCGAGAAGCGCCGGCGGAGTTATCCTGATGAGACTGAGCGAAGAAGGAAAAGTCACTTCCGTTGCAAATGTCGGCAAGGATGATGAAGAGGAAGAAGAAAGCACTGCCGGAAATCCGGACGGTGCAGGCAATGAAAGTACAGACGGTGAAAATACTGAAAGCAATACCGAAATAAGTTCCGAAAACACAGCCGAAGAAAATACAGACGGTAATTCAAACGAGTAAAAAGGTCCTGTAAACAAATTCTGCACAGTTGCACAGAGAAAAGCTCAGAATCAGGGAGAAAAGACGCTTTTCCGGTATCTTTACTCCCTGACCGTCAAAAAACGGCGGTTGAAAATGATTCCCCGAGTTAACGGTTATCAAAAATACAGTCAAAAAGCGAAGAAAATAAAAAATTCTTACATTGAAGTCCGGAAAGCTGAGCCGGAACGGTAAAATTCGGAAAAACAGTGAAAACAAAGGCGGATTTATGAAAAACATCGTAAAAAACTTAAAGCGTGCGGCTCTTCTGACGCTTGCCGGAATACTTGTTATCGTTTCGGTCGGGTGCGGAGCAAGCGAACAGGAAAAAAACGACGCTCTCAGTGAGTTCAGAACACTGTATGAAAAGTCAAAGGAAATAAACGAGATAATATTCGGGCAGGGTCTTCCTGTTGACGGCGAGTACACTGATGTTCCGGAGTCGGGTGAGTATTATGTTCCGGTTTCGGAGTCGTCTCCGTATAAAACCGTTGAAGAACTGAAAAATGCAGTCCTGGCAGTCTACACCGAGGAATATTTTAACAGCGTTCTCAACAGTACAATGTTTGTGGGTTACGGCGAAAACAAGGATTCACCCTATCCGAGGTACAAGGAAAAGGACGGAAAGCTGATGATAAATCTTTGTCATAAATCTTTTAAGCTCCGTGGAAACAGGGTGACAGATGAGGCGGTTGTCGAAAAAATGACTTCGGGTGCCGCTGAAATAAGTACGCCGTACGAGCTTGACGGTGTCCGTCAGGAGAATAAAAAAACGCTGACTATGTTTAAAACCGAAAACGGCTGGCGTTTCGACGACCCCACTTATTAACCTACTTTTTTGAAAAAAAAGTAGGCAAAAACTTTCCCGCTTTTTGAAAAAAGCTTGGCAAAAACTTTTCTCGCGGTCAGGTTTGAGTGTGTTTTGTTGTTTGTGGGTTAGACTTAACAACGATTTTACGCTAATAATAAGCCTTTCAATAAATCCAAAGTAGAGAAGTTTTTTGCTTACTTTTTTACAAAAAAGTAAGCCGCTTTTTGAAAAAAGCTTGGCAAAAACTTTTCTCGCGGTCAGGTTTGAGGCAGTTTGATTGTTTGCGGGTTAGACTTAACAACGATTTTACGCTAATAATAAGCCTTTCAATAAATCCAAAGTAGAGAAGTTTTGCTGTTTGTGGGAGAATTAAACAGTGATTTTACGCAAATAGAAAGTATTTCAACAAATCCAATGTAGAGAAGTTTTTGCTGTTTGTGGGAAGAGATTTAACAATGTTTTTTACTCAAATAGAAAGTATTTCAACAAATCCAATGTAGAAAAGTTTTTTGCCTACTTTTTTACAAAAAAGTAGGGGGAGAGGAGAAAAATAAGATATGGCGAAGGCAACAAAGAAAGAAACAGAAGCAGTAAACGAAGCAAACGACAAGAAAAAAGCACTTGAAACAGCGATATCACATATAACAAAAGCATACGGACAGGGAACGATAATGAGGCTGGGCGAAAACGCAAAAATGCAGGTAAGCGCAGTTTCGACCGGTTCAATAATGCTTGACCAGGCACTGGGAATCGGTGGAGTTCCGAAAGGCAGAATAATCGAGATATTCGGTCCGGAGTCATCGGGAAAGACAACCGTTGCGCTGCACGTAGTCGCCGAGGTGCAGAAAGAAGGCGGAACGGCAGCTTTCATTGACGCAGAGCACGCTCTTGACCCTGTTTACGCTAAAAATCTCGGTGTAAACATAGACGAACTTCTGATATCCCAGCCGGACAGCGGCGAACAGGCACTTGAAATCACCGAAGCGCTTGTGCGTTCGGGAGCTATCGATGCGATAGTCGTCGACTCGGTTGCGGCACTTGTTCCCCAGCAGGAAATCGACGGCGATATGGGAAGCTCACACGTCGGAGCGCAGGCAAGACTTATGAGCCAGGCGATGAGAAAGCTCTCCGGTGCAATAGCGAAGTCAAACTGCGTCTGCATATTTATCAACCAGCTCCGTGAAAAGGTCGGAGTTCTGTACGGCAACCCCGAAGTAACGCCCGGCGGACGTGCCCTGAAATTCTACGCATCGGTAAGAATCGAGGTAAGAAAAGGCGAGCCGCTGAAAAACGGCGCCGAGACTTACGGAAACCGTGTAAAATGCAAGGTGGTAAAGAACAAAGTTGCTCCGCCCTTCAAAACAGCGGAGTTCGACATACTCTACGGAAAAGGAATATCCAAGTCCGGCGAGCTTCTCGATCTTGCGATACAGCTTGACATAATTGAAAAGAGCGGTTCGTGGTTCTCGTTTGACGGCAAGAGACTCGGTCAGGGCAAGGACAACATCAGAGCAGTTCTTGAAAACGATAAGGAGCTGTTTGCCGAGGTAGAAAAAAGAGTCAAATCAAACGGAAGTCTGCTTGATCTTGATATGCCGGAAAGCGAAAGAATTTCCGACGACGACGATGATGATCTCTTCGACGTAAAAATAGACGGTGACGGAGAATGAGCTTTTCAAAGGAAAAGCCGGATTCAGATGAACCGGTTTTGCGTAAAAGAGCGCAAAAGCTGTCGGATATAACTGTCGGAAAAAGAAGTAGCTTGCAAAAAAAGAACGTCGATAAAGGTGACTTCCGGAGCGAACACAACACCGTAAAAATCACCAATCAGTACGGAACGAGCGGAAAAATCTACTACCAAAACAAAAACAACTCCGAAGATAATACTGATTACGGCGAAGGTGATGCCGACAAAAATTTTTACCCAAAAGTAAAGAAAACCGGAAAAGGCTGCAATCAGAAAGATAAAACGGCAAAACCCGCAGACGGCAAAGCGGCACGAAAGTACGCAATGAACCTTGTAGCTTCAAGGTCATACACCGAAAAAGCACTTCGTGAAAAATTAAAAAACAGAAATCTATACAGCGGTGACGAAATTGAAGACGCCGTTGAATATGTAAAGAGCTTCGGATACGTCAGCGACGAAAAGTATGCGCAGTACGCCGCAATGTCGCTTTACCGCAGAGGCTACGGCAAAATGCGGATTGTAAAATATCTCGCAGCAAAGGGTATTTCAAGCGAGGTAATTGACGGCGTGGATTTTTCGGAATTTGATTTCAAGGAAAGCGCATTGAAAACAGCGGAAAAAAACAGGGGAAAAAGCCGTGAAAAACTTATTTACGCTCTGAAATATGCAGGATTTTCAACCTCGGAAATTGTTTATGCTCTGGAAAATCTGAGTGCGGAAAACGGTGAATAACCGTATCTGACTGCAAATAGCTTGCAACCCGTAATTTTGAAAAGCGGTTTGCGAAAACAGCGGTCAACCTCAATTGACAAAAAAATCACATTACCCGGAACGGGAAAACTGCCGGAAATAAGTAAAAAGGACAGTAAACTGAAAATGAAAAAAGAAAAAATAGGATTCGTTTCCCTCGGATGCCCGAAAAACCTTACGGATACCGAGGTAATGCTCAGCCGTCTGGTCGAAGCGGGTTATGAAATTACCCCGGAAGAAACCGAGGCGGACGTCATTATCATCAACACCTGCGGATTCATAGAGTCTGCCAAAACCGAGGCAATTGACAATATCCTCGATATTGCCTGGTTGAAGAAAAACGCAAAGCTTAAAAAAATTATCGTTTGCGGGTGCCTTGTTCAGCGTTACGGTAACGAGGTAGCCGAGCAGTTTCCGGAGGTTGACGGAATACTGAGCGTAGGTGCACTGAGCGATATAGTAAGTGCCGTTGAGGATGTGCTTGCGGGAAAACGCTGTATTAACCTGAAAAAACCGGAGGAGCTTCCGCTTGGCGGCGACAGGGTTGTGACAACCTCACAGTATGCCTACCTGAAAATAGCCGAGGGGTGCGATAACCGTTGCAGTTACTGCGCAATTCCTGCAATACGCGGCAGATTCCGTTCAAGAGAAATGGACGATATAGTAAACGAAGCAAAGGTGCTTGAAGGGCTGGGAGCAAGCGAAATAATACTCGTTGCGCAGGATACCACAAGATACGGGCTTGATCTTTACGGAAAATACAGTCTTGCGGAGCTGATAAGAAAGATAACCGATAACACTCTTTCTGCAAGAATACGAGTGCTTTACTGCTATCCGGATAAAATCACCGACGAGCTTTGCCGTGAGTTCAGGGAAAACGACAGGCTTATAAAATACATCGATATACCGATTCAGCACATTTCCGACACTATTCTGAAAAGAATGAACCGTCACGGCGGTAGCGAGGTAGTGGAAAACGCCTTTGCAAAACTCCGCAGCGCCTGCCCGGGAATAATCATAAGAACCACTGTTATAGTCGGTTTTCCGGGTGAGACAGATGAAGATTTTTGCAAGTTGAAGGAATTTGTCAGGCGGATAAAAGCTGAAAGGCTGGGTGCGTTTACCTATTCGGCAGAAGAGGGTACACCTGCCGCAGAAATGGAAGATCAGATTCCGGAAGAGGTAAAGCAGAGCCGCTACGACGAGCTTATGGCTTTGCAGAGCGAGATAGCCGAGGAGATAAACAGGAGCCGCATAGGAAAACGTGAAATAGCGGTTGTTGAGGAATACGATCCGCTGTCGGAAAGCTACTGCTGCCGCAGCGACGCAGAGGCTCCGGAAATCGACGGAAAAATTTATCTGACCGGAGTGCCGAAAAATTCGCTTTCGGGCGGCGACATAGTTGACGTAACCATTACGGAGGCGATTGACAGCGACCTTGTGGCAAAGCTGACTCAGATAGGAAAAAAACAGTCTTGACTTTTCGCAGAAAAAACGTTTTGACTTTGCGCAAAAAAGAATTCCTGATATTTTGCAGGAAAAACGTCTTGAATTTGCGCAGAAAAGAAGCCTTGATATTTCGCAGAAAAAACAGTCTTGACTTTTCGGCTGAAAAGTATTATTATATAGTTTGCGTCAAAAAAATGACAGCCGAAAACACCGGAAAAGGCTTTTCAAAACAAAATATTCCCGGAAAATAACACAGAACGGACGCAAGAAAAATCAAAGACATAACCCGTAATAAAGAAAAAGGAAGAAAATCAGATGGCAACAGAATTAAACGGTGTCAGCGAACAGAAAACGGAAAAGAAAAAAACAATATTTTCCGGAGTTCAGCCGAGCGGAAACCTGACGATAGGAAATTATCTCGGCGCCATTAAAAACTGGACGGTTTTGCAGAAAGAATACAACTGCATTTACTGTGTGGTTGACATGCACGCAATAACGGTGAGACAGGTGCCTGCGGATCTGCGCAGAAGAACCTACGAAACACTGGCGCTGTACATAGCCGCCGGACTTGATCCGAAAGAAAATATACTTTTCGTACAGAGCCACGTTCCGGCTCATGCGGTTCTCAGCTGGGATCTCGGCTGCTTCACAATGTTCGGAGAGCTTAGCAGAATGACGCAGTTCAAGGACAAAAGCCGCAAAAATGCCGACAATATAAACGCCGGACTTTTCACCTATCCGGTGCTTATGGCGGCTGACATACTGCTTTATCAGACGGATCTTGTTCCGGTCGGGATAGATCAGCGCCAGCACCTTGAGCTTGCAAGGGATATCGCCATACGCTTCAACAATATTTACAGTCCGACCTTCACAGTTCCGGAAGCATATATCCCGGAAACCGGAATGAAGATAATGTCTCTTGCCGAGCCGACGAAGAAAATGAGTAAGTCGGACAGCAATGCAAACGCTTCCGTCGGACTTCTGGACAGCCGTGATCAGATAATAGCCAAGTTCAAACGCGCCGTTACCGACTCAGGCTCGGAAGTCCGTTACGGCGAAGGCAAGGACGGAATAAACAATCTCATAAACATCTACTGCTGCTTTACCGGTAAGACGAGAAGCGAAACTGAGCGTGAATTTGAAGGTAAGGGTTACGGCGAGTTCAAAATGGCAGTCGGGGAAACGGTAGCCGACGGTCTGAGCTCCCTCCGTGAAGAGTACGGAAAACTGATCTGCGATAAGCAGTATCTGGATCAGATAATGGCTTCGGGAGCCGAAAAGGCTTCGGCGATAGCAAGAAAAACCATTTCAAAGGTTCACAGAAAAATCGGCTATGTAAGCGTCTGATTTTCCAAGACTAAACGGACAGGTGTCAGATTTATCCCGTTTACGGGTGCGATCTTCCGGTATTGACCGGATTTTACGCAAATCTTTCTGTCCGCAGACAAAAATGAAAGGAAACGGATGATCAAATGGAAAAATTGCTTTTGCAATGCCTTTGTGCCGCCGTGCTCGGTTTTATTCTTACCTTTGTGTGCCGGAAAACAGCTCCGATTCTCGGACTGATGGATATTCCGAAGGACGGCAGAAGAATGCACAGCAAACCCATTCCGAGAATGGGCGGAATTGCAATTTATCTGGCGTTCGTGATAACAATGAGCGTTTTCGGGTTGTTTGAAGAGGTGCTGCCGTTCGCGGTCGGAGGTCTCGTGCTGGTGGTTATCGGAGTGCTTGACGATAAGTACGGTGTGAAACCGGCAGTCAAGATACTCGGACAGCTGATATCGGGACTTGTTCTCTGCTTTTTCGGAATAAGCGCAAGATATTTCAGCTTTTTCGGAACAAGAATTGACGTCGGCGAGTACGTTGGATACGCTCTTACCGTGATTTGGATTGTTGCGGTAACCAACATTTTCAACCTGATAGACGGACTTGACGGTCTGTGCAGCGGTATCACACTTATCGCGGCGGTCGGAATAGTTCTTACCGTGTCGGGTAACGGCGATATGGCAACCGTTACCGTTACCGCAGTTTTTGCAGCGGCGGTTCTCGGTTTTCTTCCTCATAATATAAGTCCCGCAAAAATTTTTCTCGGGGACACGGGCGCAATGCTTTGCGGTTACATGCTTGCCGCTCTTGCCTGCCACCTGTTTTATTCGGACCCGAACGGTTCTCTCAGCGCTCTTACACCGATTCTGCTTTTCGGAATTCCGGTGTTTGACACATCGTTTGCCATTATAAGGCGTTTAGCGAGCGGAAGCGGAGTTTTCTGCGGAGACAAAAAGCACGTCCATCACCGTCTTTGCGAAAGATACGGCAAGGTCCTGACTGTAATTCTTATGTATCTGTTTGCCGTTATACTTGTTTCGGCTTCGGTGATAATCAATACTTCGCTTGCCGGCGAGATAGCCGGTTACCTGCTTTTTGCCCTTGCGGTTACATACGGAGTACTGCGTTTCGGGGTATATAAAAAGTAAAATTAAATGCCCGGTTTGACCGAAAAATGAATACCGGAGTTAAAATTATTTACCGGCAAATAAAAAATACTTCAAGACTTGTTAAACAGAAAAATGGTATAATAAGCGCACTATGTGTAAAAAATCAATATGTCTGACAAGATTAACCGCCATCCTTTTGCTGGCAGCTTTGTCTTTGTTTACGGTTTTCGGCTGTGAAAATAATAGCGAAGACGAGGGCGGAAACGAAACGGATGACGGCGTTTTTAACCCGTATCCTTACGAAGATCTCAGTATTTATATGGATCTTCCCGATTACAAAAACATCACGGTTGAAAAACACCTTGTTGAAAAATCGGTGGCGGCTGAGCTTTCATATTTTTTTAACGAGCACGGCCTTTATATCAACATTACCGACGGCAAAGCCGAACATTTCGACCTTGTCAATATTTCGTACGTCGGTTTCATTGACGGCGAGACCTTTGAAGGCGGTACCTCAATGAGCACAGATCTTCTGCTCGGCAGTGAAACCTACATTGAAGGCTTCGAGGACGGCATAATCGGCATGAACGCCGGTGAGGCGAAAAACCTCAGCCTGAAATTCCCGGACGATTACGCCTATACCGAATACGCCGGAAAGGACGTTATTTTTACCGTAACGGTGAATAAAATTTCACGTGCGCCGGAGCTTACCGACGAAACGGTTAAGGAGTACACCCCGTTTGAAACAGCGGATGAATATCTTGCCGTGCTGAGGCGCAACTGCGTTTTCGGGATTGCTTTTGAAAAACTGATGGCACAGTGCACTCTTAAAGGCTATCCGAATGAGTATACCGAATATTACCAGTACTTCAAGCAGTATTTTACCGGACTTGCCTCACAGAACGGTGCGTCCCTTGAAGAATTTATCTATTATCAGGGCGGAAACTATGCCGCATACGGGCTCTTTTCGCAGATGTCCCTGTCAGATTTTGAGCGGGTTGCCTCTGACTACGCCAGAAGCAATACGGTAAACGATCTGCTCACCTATTCGATACTGCGTGCCGAGAACATAACTCTTGACGGAGAGCGTTTTACGCAGGCAAAGGCGGTATTTGAGAAAGAAAGCGGAGCTTCATTCGAAGAAATTTCCGAAAAGGTGGGGCAGGAAGCGGCGATAATAAGCGTCCTTAATATTATTCTGTCGGAAATAATAACATCTCACGTTACCGAAGTGTAGAAATTTATACCGAAGTGCAGAAATCTATACCGAAGTGCAGAAAACTATACCGAAGTGCAGAAATCTATACCGAAGTGCAGAATTCTATACTGAAGCGCAGAAATCTATACCGAAGTAAGGCGGATGTTGTTCAAATATAAACGGTCACAAATAAATACAGCGGAGAGCAAAAATGAAAAACAGTCAGAAAACACTGAAGACAAAATCAGCGGCTAAAACCGGAAAGTTTCGGAAAATAAAGGCAAACAAAGGCCTGATAATCAAGTGCGCCGTGGCGGTAGTGCTTTTGGCGGCAATAGTCACCGGAACTATACTGGGTCTTGATTACTACTATGTCGATACGCCTTATGACGGCATAAGACTTCCGGAATACGTAAGAGTAGCCAAATATTTCGGCGCCGAGCTGAGTGCCAAAGAGGTTCAGGAAGCCCTTGACGAGGAAATCGAGGCGATTCTTGATCAGTATACCACTAAAACAACTGTTAAAAACGGCACGATAGAAAAAGGACAGAATGTAACAGTAACACTTGAATGTTACGATTACACAAACGGCGTTAAAGGCGATAAGATAGACGATATCTCGGTTACCGATTACGAAATAACGGATGTCGGTGAGCATGAGGATGAAGACGGAAACAAGTATTTCCCGGAGCTTCAGGACAAACTCATAGGTGTAGCCTTTGATTTCAATAATGAAGATTTCAGCAATATGGTAACCCTTAAACACACCTACCCCGATGACTATAATATCGACGACCTCAAGGGCAAAACCGTAATGCACTATGTTTATATAACCAAGGTAACAAATTCCAATGTCCCCGAATATAACGATGCTCTTTTCGCGGCACATTCCGATGAGCTCGGATATAAAACGGTCAAGGAATTTGAGGACTACATGATTCATCAGATAGAGCTCAACCTTCTTTGGAACAATATCGTAAACGACAGCGCAGTTCTCAAGTATCCGGAGAAAAAGACACAGCCGCTCAAAGACGAGTTTGACGCCTACTATAATCAGTATATGTCGGCAAACAGTCTCACATTCGAACAGCTTCTCACCCAGCTCGGAACCACTGAAAGCGGTTATCTTGACGCCAAAAACTCCTACGCCGAAGGTACTGTAAAAGAGGAAATGATACTTTACGAAATAATCCAGGCGGAAAAGATCAGGCTCAGTAATGCGGAGTATAAGGAAAGAGTTGCTAAACTTGCAAGCGATTCCGGATACGCCAACGTTTCTTCCTTTATAGACGATTACGGCAAAGAGGTAGCTTACCGCAGCTGCATCTGGGAAAAAGTAAAGGAAATGATTCTTGAAAAAGCTGTTCGCGTTGATTAAGATCGAATCAGTTTGAAATGTTAATGAATTGTAAATAATGACTGCTTAGTATGAAACCTATTGACAAGAACAAAAAATAATGATAGAATAACAAAGTCAGAGTATTCCGAAGACAGCAGGTTAAAGTAAATCCTGCCGAGGCAATATTATGAGAATTTGATGGTGTATCGCTGTTTTTCGTCAGGAAATGCGATATGTCTTGTTTTCAGAAATATTATGCCCGGCAGCCGTTTTACGGCAGCCGGGATTTTTTAACCTTTGGAATCGAATACCGTTATGGAGGTGAAAATATGCCAAGTGCAAAAATTCTTGCGGAAAAGAAGGCGGCAACAGAGGCTCTTACCGAAAAAGTAAAGAGCGCAGTGGCTGGAGTTGTAGTTAATTACACCGGAATAACCGTTGAAGATGACACGGTTCTCCGTTCTCAGCTTCGCAAAGCAGGCGTATCCTATCACGTATATAAAAATACGATGGTGGAAAGAGCCTGTGACGCAGCGGGCTACGGAGATATGAAACAGTATCTTACGGGAATGAATGCATTTGCGATAAGCGAAAGCGATCCGGTTGCAGCCGCTAAAATACTCAAAGAGTATGCGGATAAGCTGGAAAACTTCAAGCTTGTTGCTGGATTTGTTGACGGCAGAGTAATTGACGCAAAGCAGGTCGAACAGCTTGCACAGACACCCTCGAAAGAGGTACTTCTCGGAAGACTTCTCGGAAGTCTCCAGGGACCGCTTTACAGCCTCGCCAGAGTGCTTACCGCGGTTACGGAAAAAGACGGCGCAGAAGCTGCTGCGGAATAACCGTCAGGAAAAAATATCAGCTTAAAGAAAATTATTCAGAAAATTACGGAGGAAATTTAAAATGGCTGCTGAAAACATTACAAGCATTGTAGAAGCTATTGAGAAACTCACACTTCTCGAGCTCAAAGAACTCGTTAGCGAAATCGAAAACAAATTCGGAGTATCCGGAGCAATAATGGTTGGTGCTGCCGCCGGTGCAGGTGCTGCTGCAGACGCTCCCGCTGCTGAAGAGAAAACTGAATTTGACGTTATCCTTGCTGCCGCCGGCGACAAGAAGCTCAACGTTATCAAAGTTGTTAAAGAGGCTCTCGGTCTCGGACTTAAGGACGCTAAAGACCTCGTTGACGGCGCTCCCAAAACTCTCAAAGAGGGTGCTTCCAAAGAAGAAGCTGAATCTCTTAAGAAACAGCTCGAAGAAGCCGGCGCTACTGTCGAAATCAAATAATTTTTCACCTTACATTAAAAAACCGCTGCTTTTACTCTCTGCATTTTTAGCGGAGAAATAGGCAGGCACAAAAAAGGGGCTGAGTCATTAACTTAGCTGAAAAAAGAAAAAAGCGGATGCTTTTTACCGAAAGGTATTGAGTATCCGCTTGCTTTGTTGTATAATTTAATTGCTAAAAAAACCTACAAGAAAGCGA
>CALXUV010000062.1 GCA_944391815.1 uncultured Clostridia bacterium
CCGACCTTGACAAGTATATGGCGCTCGTCGACAGCCTTTTAAGCGACGGCGGGTACAATATAACCGAGGGGGCTTCCGACCGCGAGGGCTACGAACACATGACGAGCATAACTTATAACGACGTTCATGGCGCATCCCATTCGTACGAAATGTATTATAATTTGACCGAAGTCGTTCATTTCGACGACCATGACGACGATGATTGGGACGAACGCGACGACCATGATGAAAACGAAGAACAATACTCCATCGAGGGCGTAATGGTAATCGGCGGCGAAGACTTCGCCATCAGCGGCGCGAGGGAGATCGAAAGCGAGCGCGACGAAAGTCAAAGCCAGACCAAATTATACGTCAACCTCGGCGAGGGCGACTATATGCTCGTAGAACAGGACTACGAAACGGAAGACGGCGAGACCGAGCAGGAATACAGTTATTCGGTCTACCGCGACGGCACATGCGTCGAGCGCAGCTCTTTTGAATACGAAAACGAGCGCGATGAAACCGAAATCAAAATGACCGCCGCAAAGGACGGCAAGATCGAAGCTTTCTATTTCACGCGCGAAAGCGTGCGCGGCGAAGAAATAATCGTACTCACCACCCGCTCGGGCAAAGATTCGCAGAGCTACTACGTCACGCCCGTAACCGACGAAAACGGCAACGTCACCTACCAATACACCCCCATAACCCGCTAAAAATAACCCACCGTACTGTATATCTGGTAATTATCACATACCAATGTCACCTGTCGATATTCTAATAGCTGAATCGATTATAGCAAACAAGCAATAAAACGCTACACATAGCTTATAGTAAAAACCGCGAGGCACACTATATAATTTATATGCGTCCCTATTAAAACCATGCATAATGTAAATTAAATATTTGAACATAGCCCCTTGTGTTGTCGTCATATGTTTGACTACACAAGGGGCTATGCTGTTACTTGCACATCATAAGATACACATAAGATATAATTTCATCAAAAGTGCACCAAGCAAAGAAAAATTACACCTAATTATAGATATTCAAGCCAAAACTTATACTTATATTTTTTTATCAAATGTATCAATATATAAGGGTCTACTTGATAAACCTTCTTTTTATGTTACCTAATTTACCTCTCAATAGTTTTAGTTTTCGTATTATTTTTTGTTTAAAAATCCTTGCTGAAGATGGAAAGAAATATTTCTTTATTGTCTTTTGATTGTTTTTTTTATATCCGTTCCAAAACCTATCGTACTCTTTACCTTTATATGATGGATGAATGAGATTCGGCTGTAGTGAATTCTCTAATTCCGTCTTAACATAATTTATATTTGTTAATTGCTTGAATACTTTTTTTGCCTTCTCTGTTCTTACCAAAACTAGGGATACACCTTTATTATCATCAAATTCTGGCACATTTTTTTCTATTCCCCAAAAGTCGGCAATTGTAAAATCAGTTCTTCTATTAGGAGTTGTATATTTACAATTATAACACGATTCCCTAAACATAACCTGCGCAGAAAACATATATGTCCACCTATCTGCATTAACAACAGTATTATTATCTAACAGCAGTGATTCGTAATGTGCCCTCCATCCAGATAGTGTTTTGTTTCTAAAATCCACGCCCACCACTTTAAACTTATTCAGGCTATCCCACATATCTATATACTGCCTCCATAATTTAGGTGAAGGCGCGCCATGACATACAATATCACATGTAATTAACTTAGCTGTATCTGTCTTCTTTAATTTAAGATATGAAATCAATCCATGTATCTGACAGCCAAGTCCTGAATAAAGAACAAGCTTACCTTGTTTTAAAAATTTTTCACATTCACTAAAAGTGTCGCACGTATCACTTTGCACGTACTTTGAACCTTTAAATGCATTCACTCCTTCTTTATCAGTCGCATAACGTATGTAAACATATCTACAATCTTCAATTACACAACCAAATACAACATCGTCGTGCGATAAGACAAACTGTGCAAGAGCAATGAAAAACGCTCCTGAACGCGATGTGCTTATTTCATTTTCATCTATATGTTTTACAGCATAACAATCTGGGGCAAGCTTTGTAGGGGTAAATTTGCGAAAATCGCAAACTTTTACACAAAGACCACAATCAATACATTTTTGACTTTCTATTTGCGGATAAATAAACCCTTTTTCATCAGGTGTCATCCTTATAGCCTTTGTCGGGCAAATATTATAACACGCCCCGCATCCGCAACATTGTGCCTTATTTTCTATTTGGATCATTTTCGGTACTTCCTGTATCTTGTTCCGATTTAATATTAACGCTTTCGGGCAATTGGCTATTATCGTCCAGAAGCTTCGCCTCTACCGGCTGTTCAATATCTACCATATCAGACTGAACATTAACTGACGATTGTTGCCCTGTTACATTTACAGTTACAGGTTGCGGCAAATTTTCGTATTTTCTTAAAAACTTAATTTTACCTCTTGTAATTCTATTTATCAACCCCAAGACTTCTTTAAACTCCACTGTCTTGTGGTATAATATTATAAAAATAGCATTAGGGACGATACAACAAACAACTAATCTTATAAAAAATGTTACCCATGCATTATCGAAATTTATAAAATAGCAAGGAACATATGTTATACCACTCACTAATATTATTACAAACAAATAAACGATTATATTTGTCACAAAAGCTTTAAGATCTTTTTTATCATAAATTGTTGTGAACAGATTGTACAATAACCATGGTATTGAAATAACCGCCTGGCTTATTATTGTCGACAAAATAACCCCATACAATCCCCAGAATTGAACGAAAATGAGGTTCATAACCAAATTAGCAAGTGAGGAAGTTAATGGTCTCCAACGGTCTTCGTGCCACGCTCCGGCAGCATCTTTAAACAGGCTGAAAAACGCATTCATTTCATAAAAAACAAAGTAAATACAAAGAAGAATGACAAAACTAAACCCAAGCATCAGCTCTTCGCCAACCCAAACCTGCATAAAAGGTTGAAACAAACAAAGAAAGCAACTCGTGCAAAACGCCACAATCCACATTGTAAGAAGCGTAAATTTTTTAAAATCATTATAATTTTTTTCTTTCGTCTCAGAAATAATACTATTACCTATACCCGCGGTACAAGAATTAAATATTATATATATCATACCTATAATCGCGGTTACGATATAAAAATAATTTTGATAAATTGCTAAAACAGTCAATCCTAAAAAGGTTGAAACAACAATAGTATCAAAAGAATTTGTTACTGTTCCACCAATTTTAGAAGTAAAAAGATCTAAAATACGTCTATTTATATTTTTAATTTCGGATTTTGGCATTTTACCGACAGGTTTGTAATCGGGATACATTTTTGTTGTAATTAATGCCGTTATTACATTATTGAGTGCTTGCGTAGCGAGCGCAACTATAACATAAATATAATAATTTCCAAATATAATCGCAACGATTTGCAATCCATATTGTAGCGTTGTAATTACAATTGAGATTTTACTACTGACATCATTACGTTGATGCGCATTTAGAAGGCAGTTTTTATATGCAAACAGCCAATATGTTAGTACAGTTGCCGCCAAATTCAAACCATATAGAATATACACATTGATTTCCGGCGGCAATGTTGCGAGTGAGTCTTCTGCAATAAGATTAGGTATAAATGGAATGAGTATGCAGCCGACAACGGCAATTACCAAACCTATTACACGGTAATAAGTACGATACAGCCGCATCAATTGACATATTTTTTCCTTATCATCATCAACTATGGGCTTGTACATAGAATAAACCATCGCACTACCAACGCCCAATTCAGTTAAGTTTAGCACTTGAAGAATGGATGTAAAGAGACTATTAAGCCCCAAATACTCTACACCCATGAAATAAATCATTAATGTACGTATTAAAAAAGGCACCGCAAGG
>CALXUV010000063.1 GCA_944391815.1 uncultured Clostridia bacterium
CATAATTTACCTCTAAAGGTATTATATCAAAATAAAATAAAAATGTCAATATACGTTTTTATTTACATTAAAATTCATTGTAAAAAATCGCTTCAAAAGTGCCCCTAAAAGTGGCCCTAAAATTTTTAAAAAATTTCAAAATTTTAAAAAAATTAAGCCTCAAAAAAGCCATTTTTAAGCGTTTTTGGGGCTTTTTTGCCTGTTTTTATGCAATTTTAGCCTTTCGGGATAATCGCGTCTTCTACCTTGTCATTCTGAATCAGTTTTTTGCGAATTTCCAAGGTGTCACTATCTCCGAGAGCACCGTTGGCAAGGAGTAAACCTGCTACGCCTTTGGTTGCCTTCAAATGTGAGAGAATATGAAGGATCCATGCATAGTTTGCGTTGCTCTCGGGAGGGGTTACATAATCTGCCCAACGAGAGTCATTTTTGAGATTTTCATCGTACCAGCCCTTGAGATTGAATGGCGGGTTTGCCATTATGTAATCGAAGTAAAGACCCTTGTGCAGATCATGGGTAAAGGTAGAGTCGGCTTCTTCACCAAGGTTGTGGCTGATACCGCGTAAAGCGAGATTCATTTTTGCAAGACGGTAAGTGGCAGGCTCTTTTTCCTGACCATATATGTTAATGCGGCTGATATCACCACGCTTCTCGCGAATAAGGTCGGTACTCTGAACGAACATACCGCCCGATCCGCAACAGGGGTCATACAGCGTACCGTCAAAAGGCTCGATCATAGCGGCAATCAGATGTACCACATCGTGAGGGGTGTAGAACTCGCCTTCCTCTTTGGTTGCGTTGACGGCAAATTCCTTGAGGAAGTATTCGTATACTCGTCCGATGAGGTCTTTTTCCTCACCGAATGCCTTGTGGCTGATTTTATTGACTTCGTCTACGATCTTTTTGATGTCGTTGGCAGCAAGATTGCGCGTGGTGAAAGTACCCTCGACAAAGCACCCCTTGAGCTGTTTGCTACTCGTAGCAATGCTGTGAAGGGCGGTATCAAGCGCAACGTTGAGTCCGGGCGCAGGGGTGTTGATAATGGTAGACCAACGGGCTTCTTTAGGCAAATTGTATGTACCGTCGGTAAAGGTAGCATCTTCAAAAAATGCCGCGAAGATTTCCTCATCGTCGGGATCAAGTCCCTGTGCAATAAGATCCTGACGGAGCTTTTCAACGCCGTCCTCAAACTTTTCGCCAATGAAGCGCAAGAATACGAGCGTGAGCATCATGTCGCGCTTCTCAAAGAACGAGCCTGAGTTCCGCGCTTGACGCAGTATATCACGACACTTGAACAGAATCGTGTCCAAATTCATTTTTTCTTCCACTTTTTTCTTTGCCATTTTCGTTCTCTCCATCTTATATCTCGTTGATTTCTGTTTCTAACTTTTCTATCCCCTGCATTATCTCCTCAAAACTCGGCTTCTCGCCAAACAGCATATTCTGCTATTATATCGCCCAAATGGGCACGATAAGGTTATCCCTGTCAAATGCCCCAAACTGCTCTGCCATGCAGAGAACAGCACCTGTGCCAAGTTGCAGAGGGGATTTATCAATCACGCCGAATGTGCGAATGATACGCTTGTCGGGAGTGGCAGTTTTTTTAATCTCCAGGGGGCAGAGCTTGCCGTCGCCCTCCATAATGACGTCGATCTCTTTGGCATCGCGGTCGCGGTAGAAGTACAGGTACGGCTCACGTCCTGCGTTATGATATCCCTTCAGTATCTCGGACACCGTGAAGTTTTCGAGAAGAGCTCCGCTCATGGCGCCACTTTCGGCAACCTCGGGACTTGACCATTTGGTAAGATAGCAGACGAGACCTGTATCGTAGAAATATACCTTGGGTGTCTTAATGGTACGCTTCAGCACGTTGTTGGAATAGGGGTGCAGAAGGAAGATGATACCAAGCGTTTCAAGAATGTCTACCCATGCTTTGGCGGTAACCATATCGATTTCGGCGTCCTCAGCAAGTGCGTGGTAATTGAGCAATTGTGCGGTTCTGGCGGCTACTGCGGTAATAAAGCGATTGAATTTTAATGCGTCTACCGTTCCCGAAATATCACGCACGTCGCGCTCTACATACGTAGACAGATAGGAGGAGTAATACATGTTGCGGTCGGCATACAGTCCCGAAACGATACCGGGCATGGATCCGCGCCAGATGCGCTCGAAGATGGTAGGAGTATCGACCGGAGCAATTTTTTTGCATTCATCCATCAGCACATTCATATTCGTTGAAAAGGGAATGCAATCTGCACCGATGATTTCGCGTTGGGACAGGGGAGACATATGCAGAAGCGCTACGCGACCTGCCAATGATTCTTGAACTCCGCGCATAAGACGGAAGATCTGAGAGCCCGTCATCCAGAAATCTCCGGGATTGTGATGCTCATCGATATGAATTTTAATGTATGTGAACAATTCGGGAGCATACTGCACCTCGTCAATTAATACGGGTGGCTTGTGGATCTGCAGAAAGAGGGCAGGATCGTTTTTTGCCATATCGCGCGTAGTAAGGTCATCAAGCGACACATACTCTCGTCCCTTGTTTTCCTCTTTGGAAAGTGCGCGAAGCATTGTTGTTTTGCCTGACTGACGCGGTCCTGTCAGAAGAATTGCCGAATAAGACTTCGACAGTTCAAGAATTCTGTTTTCCATATGACGTGCAATATAACTCATAAATACCTCCGTAATGGGTAAATTGCGGCTGATTTTAATTCTGATACTATTATAGCCGAAAAAATCGATTTTGTCAATAGAATTTCGGCAGGTTTTAAGAAATAATATAAATCTGCCGAAGTAATATTAACTCCCTATGCGAGAAGGTGTAATAGGGATATACTCGCCCGGCGGTTATCTTTGATTTCAGCGGTGCAAATATTTTACCGTGAGGTGACTTGAAGTATATACAATTTTATGGTATAATCATTATTGCAGACGCAGGAAGTGTCGGGAGGCAATATGGATATCCATTCTTTAGATAGATTTATTGAGGCGCAGGAACGGATGTACGCGGTTGCGCTTGAGGAGATCAAAAGCGGGCTGAAGCGATCGCATTGGATGTGGTACATTTTTCCACAGTTGCGTGGGCTGGGCACGAGTTCAATGGCGTACGTACACGGCATCGCAGGGCTTGATGAGGCGAGAGCGTACCTTTCTCATCCGGTTTTATCAGCACGGCTCATTGAAATCTCGGAAGCATTGCTAATGTTAAAAAAGAAAAATCCCGAAGACATCTTCGGGCACACCGACGCAATGAAACTGCGGTCGTCAATGACGCTGTTCGCGCTTGTGAGCGATGACGGTTCGGTATTTCATGAAGTATTAGAGCGGTTTTATAACGGTAGGATGGACGAGAGGACTTTGGAATTGATAAAAAGTCAACTTTCCGATGACGAACAGATTGATTTAACTGCCAAATGTATTTTAGAAAAATACCGCAAAGCATTTGAGAAACTTGCTAAGTAATTCTGCCTGACCACATTTTTGACCATCTACGGTTCCGGACTACGTGGAAACAGTGCTTGATAGAGCACCCGAAAGCATCAAATTCGGACTAAATAGTATCAAAAAACACGCAAACCCCCTTATTTTACAAGGCTTTTAGCGTTTGGGACCAAGATTCGAGGGAGTTCGATTCTCCCCACTCCGACCAAAATCACCGATTTGACCTCGTTTTTGAGGTCAGATCGGCGTAATTTTAATAAGTCACCGGAGGCTGTGTACCGTAGTACCGTAATGCCGGATTAGGTGTCCAAGTGAGCTTGGGTTATTGTTGTTCAATAGCCGAGGCTCTATTTTTTAGTTTTGGAGGTTTTCATGAAGAAAAACACAAAAATAACTCTCGTTCCGCTAACGACCGAAGACCGTGAGCAGTTCATTCTGGACAATCAAAGAGCATTCAAGTACGGAGCAATGGAGGAATTCGGAATGCGGGACGATCACTGTGATCAAGACGGCGAGATTATTTCACGTACTACTATTGAACGTAGCATTGATGCTCCGGAAAGCGAAGCCTATCGAATCATATTCGAAGGCAGAAAAGTCGGAGGTGTTGTGCTGAAAATCGATAAAAATACTAATCACAACGAGTTAGAACTTCTTTTCGTCTCACCGGAAGAGCATAGCAAAGGCATCGGATACGCCGCATGGCTTGCTGTTGAGGCTATTCACCCTGAAACGAAAGTGTGGGAGGTGTTCACTCCATATTTCGAAAAGCGTAATATACACTTTTACATCAACAAGTGCGGATTTCACGCAGTAGAATTTTTCTGCAAACTTCATCCCGGTCAGAATATGCCGGAAGAAGATGACTGCTTCGATCAAAATGAAGGACCTGACGAAATGTTACGTTTCGAAAAAGTGATGAAATAAGCTATTTTACGTATTTCAAACGAGAATTATAAAAACAGACATTGACCAACGCTAGAATATTCGAGTTTGTTTTTGCAACTTAGATATTGAAGTGCACAGTATCCGTCGCTCCGTTTAATTATATTTCTTTTTGTTTCTTCCTCCCCTTCTACATATTTACTTTTTTGCTGTGGATCAACACCGTGAGATTCCTCACATTTTTCTGATTTTTTGCAAATACGTTTGACTTTTACTTTAAAGGTAAACCACCATCCGTGGATAAATCATTCTAAAATAAGTTATTGGTAGATCGGCAGCAAAAAAAGACACTGGTCTGGCAAAAATGAACTGCATTACCGTAGATAACAAAAGAGCAAGAAACAAAGCTTAGAAAGTGATATTTAAACAATTCTGCGTAATTTTTTGCAAATAATTTGCCTCCGTCGACAACATTCAACGGAGGCTTTAAAATATTAAACGGTTATTTTATTTTAACACCAAATACGCAGAGTGGAGCTTTATCTTCCGGTGGAATTAAAACACCGGACTTAATCAAAGCTTCCATAAGGTAGGCGGCAGTATTGAGTCGGTGATATATTTTAGCAATATCTTTGCACTGTTCTTTCAAGTGTGATGGAACCATTGCCGAAAGGATTGACTCCCCCTTATCAGAAATGTTAATCATGCATTCCGATACGATTTTTGATGCCGGTATCAAAAGTTCGCATAATTCATTGAAAACTTTCTCTTCAAATACAGGAAAATTTGCTAACAATTTGCCGTCCTTTGAAATGATGAATTTGTTTTCAATTAAATATGGCAATGTTATATTTGAAGTATCAGGTGTTTTTTCCAAAATAGCATCGCACATACCCTCGATTTCAGCGGCAAAATTCTTATGCACAAAATTTTGCACAGACAGTAGCGCGCAATAATTCTCCGCAGAAAAATAAGCAGTACCGTCAGCATTGCCGGCATGCCCCGCAATTCCACGAAACTTGCCATTCTCGTAATTGTTATCGTATCCGTAAACCCATCCATAACCGCCAAGAGCGAGTTTGTGTGGTTGCCCTATTGGCGATAATTCATTGGCTTTATCGTACCCGTTCATCAAAGCGATGTTAATCACTGCAAATAGCAATCTGTTGTCATCATAATCGTTACCTTTGAAATCAAGCAAACGGATTTGAGGCAGCATTTTTGCTAAGTCTTTATATGCCTCGTTGGCAACCTCTGGATAAATACCGCTGGTTTCTTTTTCAAACTTTTTTTCATATTCATTGGTGATGATAACAATGTTGGTTTCATACTTTTTGCCATTTTTCAACAGTAATCCCGCAGCTACTAATGTCTCTATTTCTTCTTCAAGATAAGGCATTGCTACGCCTAGTTCCAGTGACAAGCCTTCTGCTGTCGTAGGGTTATTGTAAGCTGCTAAAAGAATTGCCCCGGGCAATTTCCTGTTACAAACATTTCCATAATGATTCCAATCGCCCCAAAATCCGAGTTTTAATATACCTGGATTATAACTTTTTTCTCCAAGTTTCCTTTCCATTTCCATCCCCTCTTTCAAATGTTTTCTCACTTTGAAAAGATTTTGCTTCACCATTTCAATGCTTATGCCTTGTTCTTTTGCTATTGAGGAACAACTTTTGTTATGCACGTAGTAAGAAATGCAAATTTCTCGGTGTCTTTTGCCGAGAAGAGATAATTCACGCCTTAAACGGTATTTAAGTTCATCACATTCTGTATATTCATCCGACTCCGGTGAGGTCAAAACTTCAACTAAATTTTCCGATTCTAACGAAACACAATGTTTTATCAACTCATGCCTTTTTATAAATTTTCGGAAAGTGTTTTCCGCAATCTTCCACGCAAAACCCCAAAACGCAGCATCGTTCTTTAAATTTTCGGCGGAAGATAATATTTCAATTATAATCTCCTGAGAAAGATCTTCTGCTTCGGACTTATCGTACAATTTATTAAATGCATAACCGTAAATGGCTGTCAAATTTTTCTCGATTAAACGTAATACTGTTTCTTGTGTCATTATTGTTCCTCATTTTGAAAGCTTTCACATATATAGTATCTGAAGCGTGAAAAGGTTAACAGTTTTATGTAAAATTTTATTTGTGATTGAAAATTTTACTTATCCATTCAAAAGTACACGATATGAAAATTGAGAATTATTCCTTATGAGGAAAAATTTTGCAAAAAAAGTCGCTCCTGCTGACCGAAATCGGCAGGAGCATTATATTTTTCGGACAAAAATTATGCTTTGTTTGACATTTAGTCTTCTCTTGTTTCTGCCTTATACAATCCAAACTGTTTCAAGGCATTTACGATATCATAAATGTTCTTGCCGTTGCTATCTTTAAACACACTGCATTCCCCGGGATTTTTGCGATTTATTATATCCCAAGGAGTCAACAGTTTCGAATTTTCCGGAATTCCGTTGCGCTTAAAGATTTCTTTTAAACGACTTACTTCGTCTGAAAAGACAGTAACCATATTGTATTTATACTTTCCGATTTCAGCTTCATGATTTCCGAATCCAAAGGCTGATACACCGTCGTTTATAAGTATTTCTCCGAATAATTCAAGCATTTTTAATATATCATCTGCTCCGATATTATCTAAATAGTAAATGTTTTTATGTAAGTTGCCATCAGATGATTTCAACTTCTTTTCTTCGTCAATGGTACAAGGAACCTCAAAAAAGAAAAAGAATCTTTGTGTTTCATAGTATTCAATAAAACTTTCTATTACTTTAATTATGCTTTCTGCATTCAATACGGACACTATTGAGTTTTCTTCGAGTTTATATCCTTCGGAAAGAATTTTGCTGTTTTGTATTTTAGCACCTTTTATCCAATTTATCATAATATTCTCCTCGATCAAACAAATTATTAATTGACCACATCGATATAATCCGCACAGAAAGCTCAAAAATTACGTATATCGGACGAAAAAGCAGAAAAAAATCAATCATTCAGGTAAAAAGTCGTCCTTTGACAATTTAAAAACCTAATTACAAAAATCGCTATTCTAAATCCACCGAACACCGTTTAATGCGGACAGCTTAATCGGTTCAGAGTATTATTTCTTATTGAAAAGTAAGTTTGTATATTTTTTGCTGTAAAGTTGACCGTCCTTCTACGTAACTGAAAATCTCTTACTTAACTTTACAGCTTCAATCATCATCGGTTTGAGTTTACTGCATTTAAAGCGTTTTCAAAGCAGATGATATCTTTCAATCTTTGCTGAAAACCGTTTGATTTCCGATATATTTTCGGTTATGCAGATTTTCAGTCAAGATGATATCTTGGCTTACCGACACTTTTTTTACCGTATTCAATTGCTTCGGTTGGACAATGCGCGATGCAAGCCATACAATGTGTACAGTTGTTTTCCCAGACCGGTTTACCCTTTTCAAGTCTTATGTTATTAAGGGGACAGAGCCTGACGCACAATCCGCAGCTGACACACTTATCGTTTGCGCGAAAAGGTTTTGCTTTAACACTGAATTTATAAAACAACGGATTTACTGCACTGCTCATAAACCTGTCATATACGTTGTTCCTGGGCTTTTTAAATGGATTACCGGCTTTTATCGTATCAGATACTTTTTTAATAAACGGATTTGCCTTTTCTACGATTCTTTCCGCAACTTTTTTCTCCGGAGAGTTAAACATGGCAATGTAATTTTCGGGCATAACTATCTGTGCCGTTCCCATATATTCAAATTTTTTGTCCACGCAAAGCCTTAAATTATATTTTGCTGCATTACCTATCTCACTACCGCAGTCCATCACGAACCACGCTTTTTCAGCTCCCTGAAAGTCTACTTCACGTATCCATATTTCCACTATTTTCGGTATGCGCCAGGCATATGTCGGAGTTACTATAATCAGGCGTCCGTTTGTTTTAACGGGATCGTTATTGCCTGATTTGATTTTATCGCCTACATTTACAATCTCATCGTCCAGTTCAGCCGCAATTTTTCTTGCAATATATCTGCTGTTTCCGGTTCCTGAAAAATACAGTATCATTTGATTACCTCATTCAGAATATATAATATCTTTTCTTTGAAAATACTTATTCAAATGGCAACATCTGCTGAAGTGATTATATCATAATTTTTTGCATAATTCAAGCAAATATACCTATTTGTATATCCCGACTTTAATTTGAAAAGTTTGTTTGCATGCAGTTTAAATAATTAACGTGTAGAACATTTTCTGTCTGTAACTCAACCCTTTGAAAAATATTACTATTGACATAGTTTACAAAATACTTTACTATGTTATCAGACAGCACAGTACGGTCGCTTCAGAGTAAGTGTGGAAAAAGTATTTTTAACGCTATCCATTCGGTATTAACGCAAACATTTATGCCGACGAAATTTACCTGAATCTCTTTGTCTTCACTTATTCAGAATTAAAGAAAAAATTGTTCGTAGTTATTTTTAGTCTGAAATCTGCATTGTCAAAAAATAAAATTAAGAATTGTTAAGGAATTTAGCAGTTGCATTTTAAGAAATTGCTGGTATAATGACACCGCAATCAGGAAAATGCTGCTGCGGGAGGTGAAAATATGATCAAAACAAAAATCCTGATTATTGAAGACGATGAGGATATACGTGAAGGAATACGCATATTACTCGAAAGCGAAGGTTTTGATGTAACGGAAGCGGATTGCGGTAAAAAAGGGCTTGAATTACTTGACAGTTCGTTCAGTCTTGTTATCCTCGATATTATGATGCCCGGAATGTCCGGTCTGAAAACATGTGAGGAAATACGTAAAACCTCGGTTGTGCCTGTACTTTTTCTTACGGCAAAATCGACAGAATCAGATAAACTCATCGGTCTTATGGTAGGCGGTGACGACTATCTTTCAAAGCCTTTTTCCTACGCTGAACTACTCGGCAGAGTCAAGGCTTTACTCAGGCGCTATCACGTTTACGGCAGCAAAAACACAAATTCATACGATGTTCAGGATTCTGTGATAAAAATCGGAAATATTTCCATTAGCGAAAATTTCAACGAAGTCACTGTTGACGGAAAAGAAATTGATCTGACAGATCTTGAATACAGGATACTGCTACTCTTAATGAAATACCCCCGCAAAATATTCTCGGCACAGAATCTTTATGAAAGCGTCTGGCAGGAGGAATATATGTATACCTCAAACAGTACCGTGATGGTACATATACGCAAGCTCAGAGCAAAAATCGAAAGTAAACCGGATGCTCCGGACCACATTAAAACCGTTTGGGGAAAGGGGTATCGCTTTGAATAAGAAATTATACGGTCTCAGATCACAGTCACTGCTCGCACTTATCATTTCATTAGCGGTCGCCGCAATGGTATTTATAACTGCTGATCTTGCTTTTTATTACCTAACGGAAAACTCTTTGAAAAAAAACGAATATGTAATAAAAAAATCTTCCGAATATCTGGACAGATTTGAGACATACGTCAGCGAAAACGGAATAGCGGCAACAGATTCCAAAGCAATTGAAAACTGGAGAAAAAACAACAAAAAAGTTGTTACTATAATGTATATTGTCCGTGACGGAAACACTGTCTATGATTCACTTCTTGCTTCCAGTCAAGATCAGTCAACCGGCTCTGATTCCGGTTCCGGAAACAATAATGATTACGCCGGCGGCGACTACGGTAACAATGATTGGTTTTACAAAAGAGAAATTAAATTTTCTGATGGGATAGCATTAGTTTCGCTGTACGGATATTTTGATAAATGGATATACGACGTATCCTTTATCACTGAAATATTTCTGTCGGCAGCCGTATTCTATATAGTATTTATCATGCTGATACAAAGAAAAATCAAATACATTATACGTCTGAATGATGAAATAAAAGTTCTTGAAACCGGCGGTCTGAATTTCCCTGTTACAGTTAAAGGCAAGGACGAGCTTGCTTCACTTGCTGACAGTCTTAATCAGATGCGGCTATCGCTTTCCGAAAACATTGAAACGGAAGCAGCTGCCGTAAAAGCTAATTACGATCTTGTTGTCGCCGTTTCGCACGACCTGCGTACTCCCCTTACCTCTCTTGCGCTTTATCTTGATCTGATTCACGACGGAAAATGCAAAACAGAAGATGAAATAAAAACTTATATTGAAAAAAGCAGAAAAAAAGTCACGCAGATAAGGCAGATGACAGATCAGCTTTTTGACAGATTCTATCTCAATGAAGAAAATCCGGTGAAGTGTGAGCAACCGGAAAGCGTAATCAGTATCTTTGATGAGCTGTTTTCCAACATGGCTGGTTATATCAGTGAAAACGGCTTCAAGGTTGAAACAGATGTCAAATGGCCCAATGCCAAAACGTCTGTACTGACTGATTACCTGAGCCGTATAACTGACAACATTAGTTCAAACATTCTGAAATACGCCGACCGCAAATCACCTGTTTTAATAAGTGTTGCAGAAAACGGAAATTACCTGCAGATCCGTATTTCAAATACAGTCGGCGCAATTCCCGCTTCTTCTGAAAGCACACAGGTAGGCATAGCTAACATCAGGTTCATGATGGAAAAAATGAACGGTCAGTGCGTTGTAAGCCGGGAAGACAGCATATTCAGTATAACTTTGCTTTTCAAACTGATATACTGAAAGCAATAAATAAGACCCTACGGTCGGAAAGAGGCATATTATGACAATAAATATTCTTAAGTACCTTGAATCAAGTTCTTCTGAATACCCCGACAAAGTAGCTGTCATAGAAGAAACCAAGTCAATTACATATAAAGAACTGAATAATGTGAGCAAAAAAATCGCTTCGGTTCTTTGCACTGTCGTCGGAAACGGAACTCCGATCGGCGTTTATATGGAAAAAGGTATAGACGCTCTGTGCGTATTCTTAGGAACTGTTTATGCCGGAGCCTTTTATTCCTTGTTTAACACTGAACTTCCGGATGCCAGACTCAAACACATGCATTCTGTACTCGGGGCAAAAGTAATCGTTACCGCCGCTTCCCTTAAATCCAAAGCAGTAGAACTGTTTCCCGATACGCCCGTATTTACAGTGGAAGAGCTACGGCAAGCCGACATAAACCAACAGAAACTTGATATTGCACGTAAACAGGCAATCGACCAGGATCCGCTTTACGTCAATTTTACCTCCGGTTCAACCGGCGTGCCGAAAGGTATCGCAGTCTCTCATAGAAGTGTAATTGATTTCATAGGTTATTTTACAGAAATATTCAATATTACTTCTGACGACGTAATTGCCAACCAGGCACCGTTTGATTTTGATGTTTCAGTAAAAGACATTTATTCAGCGCTGAAAACAGGTGCTACTCTCGTTATAATACCGAGACACATGTTTTCTGCACCTGTCAAACTTATTGATTATCTTTGTGAAAACAAGGTAACAACCATGATCTGGGCGGTTTCTGCTCTCTGTCTTCTCAGTACTTTTCACGGACTTGACTATAAAACGCCGGAAACGGTAAATAAAATTCTTTTCAGCGGTGAAGTAATGCCTGCCAAACATTTAAGTCAGTGGCAAAAACACCTGCCTGACGCGACTTTCGTCAATCTTTACGGACCGACCGAAATAACCTGCAACTGCACCTACCATGTTCTGAAAAAAGGTGCTGATTATTCCGATGGCATTCCGATCGGCAGAAATTTTCCGAATGAAGATGTTTTTTTACTGAACGATAAAAATGAAAAAATCACAGAACCCGGAATTATCGGAAAAATTACCGTAAGAGGTACGGCTCTTGCACTCGGTTATTACAACATGCCGGAAAAAAATTCAACTTCTTTCATTCGTAATCCGCTTAACTCCGCTTATCCGGAAACGGTTTACCTTACCGGAGATTTAGGCATGTACAACCGGGACGGAGAGCTGATGTTCTGCGGGCGCACCGACAACCAGATAAAATATATGGGGCACAGGATCGAGCTTGAAGAAATCGAACGCGAAATGTCGGACATCGAGGGTGTCGAAAGGTGTTTCTGCGTTTTTGATGAGGAAAAATCAAAGCTGAAAGGCTACTACATCGGAAGCGTCGATGTAGCCGATCTGCACAGGCTTATGAAGGTAAAAATGCCGTTTTATATGGTACCCGGATTTGTCCGCAAACTGGATTCAATGCCGATGACCAAAAACGGTAAAATCGATCGGAAAAAAGCCGCCGAAATTGCCGGAGGTTGATATGAACGCAAACTTCACAAAAATACTTGAAGAAAACAAGTCTGCTTTCTATGTGTTTGACATTCCGGTACTGAAAAAAAGGGTCGGGTATCTCAGATCACGGCTGCCTTCCGGAGTTTCAATATGCTATGCCGTCAAGGCAAATCCGTTTGTTGTACAACAGTTAAACGACGTAACCGACAGATTTGAAATATGTTCCCCCGGAGAGGCAAATATATGCTTTAAACTCCGGATTCCTTCTGAAAAAATGGTTATTTCCGGAATTTACAAAACCGAGGAAGTGACTGAAAACATGGTGGCAGATCCGCTTTTCAACGGAATTTTTACCGTTGAATCGTTAAGTCAGTACCAACTTTTACTGCAACTTTCCCGAAAATACGGAAGAAAGCTTCCCGTTCTTCTCCGTCTTACAAACGACAGTCAGTTCGGTATGAACGAAGAAGATATCGGAAGTATTGTCAGCGAAAGCCCTGAAACCCTGTCCATTCTCGGAATACAGTTTTTTTCAGGAACTCAGAAAACTTCACTCAAAAGACTTGTTCGTGAAATTGAATACCTTGACAGTTTTCTGATAAGCCTTGAAGAAAACTATGGTTACCGTGCAGAAGAACTTGAATACGGTCCGGGCTTACCTGTAACTTACTTTCAATCTGATACTTTCGATGAGGAAGAATTTCTTGGAGGATTTTCAGAAGCGCTGAAAAATATGAATTACAGCTGTCACCTGACACTTGAGCTCGGAAGAAGTATTTCTGCCTCATGCGGTAAATATTATACGCACATAGTCGACATGAAAACCAACAAAGAACAAAATTACATTATAACTGACGGCGGAATGAATCATCTGGTCTATTTCGGTCAGCAGATGGCAATGAAACGGCCTTATATGCATGTGGTAGGAAAACAAGATTCGGTCAACGTTAAAAATTGGAACATCTGCGGTTCAATATGCTCAATGAATGATATAATCGTCAAGCAAACACCTTTTCCGGAAGTTGAAGCAGGAGATACAATCTGCTTTGAAAATACCGGAGCTTACTGCATGACCGAAGGTGCTTCCCTGTTTCTGAGCCGCGATATACCGGCAATATATATTCAGACAGAAAACGATAAGTTTACCTGTGTACGGCGTACTTTTCAAACCGAACTATTAAATACACCTGTTTATGAAAGGAACTGAATTATGGAAAAACTGATTGAAATTTTAAAGGATATAAACCCTGATATTGATTTTGAAACCTGCGAAAATCTTATTGACGGACATCTTCTTGATTCACTTTCGATAATTTCACTCATTGCAGAAATCGAGGATGCATTTGATATCGTAGTTCCCGCAGTTGAAATCATCCCCGATAATTTCAATTCTGCCGCACGAATGATGAATATGATTTCCCGGCTGCAAGAGGATAGCTGATAATGACTCTTTCGTCTATGCTTTTTGCGGGAAAAGTAGCATCTCTTACTTCGTTTTTTTCTCTTGCATATTGTCTTGCTTTTTTGCCTGTTTGTATAATTCTTTACAGTTTGATGCCCGGAAATGCAAAAAAATATTTTCTTCTTGCCGCAAGCTACATATTTTTCTGGCTGATAAGCGGTAAGTTGGTTATATATCTGATTTTGTCCACCTTTTCAATGCATTATTTCGGACTCTGGATTGACAGAACACAAAACAAAATGCAGTTGCAGCTTGCTCAGTCGGAAAAAGAGGAACGAAAAAATATAAAAAAGAAATATGTTTCAAACCTTCGTGCAATTCTGTTCCTGGCAATCGCATTGCATATCGGAACCTTGCTCACCTTGAAGTACACTGCGTTTTTCTCATCAAATCTGAATACTTTGTTTTCATTTTTCAGACTTCCGTTTGAACTTGAAATACCAAAGTACATTATGCCTATCGGCATTTCATTTTTCACTCTTCAGGCACTGTCCTACATATTTGACGTTTATAACGGCGTAATAAAAGCAGATGATAACTTTTTCAGACTTGCCCTGTTTATCGGATTTTTTCCTCAGATAGTTGAAGGTCCTATCTGCCGCTACCGCCAAACCGCTGACCAGCTTTGGAATGTAAGCAAAATCGACTACATTAATCTTACCCACGGCATACAGCGCATACTATTCGGACTGATGAAAAAAATCGTTGTCGCAGACAGGCTTAATCCGCTTGTACAAAATATCTTTTCCGATTACACCGAACACAGCGGAAGCATGATTGCTTTCGGCGCTGTATGCTATACCGTACAGCTTTATATGGATTTTTCCGGATCAATCGATGCCGTTATCGGTACCGCTCAGATATTCGGAGTAACACTGCCCGAAAATTTTCAACGTCCGTTTTTTTCAAAGACAATTTCAGAATTCTGGAAACGTTGGCATATCACACTCGGCACATGGTTCAGAGATTATCTCTTCTACCCTGTTTCAACTTCCCGGTTAATGAAAAAACTCACCTCTTCCGCCCGTAAAAAAATCGGAAATCATTACGGTCCGCTTGTTGCCGGAAGTATAGCATTGTTCTGTGTCTGGCTCTGCAACGGACTCTGGCACGGCGCTGCATGGAATTTCATTTTCTTCGGACTTTACCATTTTGCTCTCATCCTTTTTGAAAGTCTGATAAGCCCTCTTGTCAAACTGGTTCACAAAACCATGCATGTAAACACCGAATGGAAGTGGTATAAGGCTATACAAATAGTAAAGACAACCGTTCTTGTTGTGATAGGAGAACTGTTTTTCAGAGCCGAAAGTTTAAGTGCCGGTTTTTATATGTTCAGAAAAATTTTCACCGATTTTTCATTCCGTTCCGTTTTAAATGAATTTACAAATATTCCGGGAATAGATTTACCGGACCTAATGATTGTTTTCGTGACTGTTTTAATAGTATTTACGGTAAGTCTTATAAACGAGAAAGGTATTTCACTCAGGCTTGTTCTTGCAAAACAGAATTTAGCTGTACGTTGGGCTGTTCTTTACACAATGATTGTTTTTATTATCATTTTCGGTGCTTACGGATTCGGCTATACTGCGGTAGATCCACTTTATGCTCAGTTTTAGGAGGTAAATATGCGCGATACCATAAAACGTTCATTGCTATGTGTTGCGTTTGTAACCGGCTTGATTTTAATACTGTTCGTCCTGTCGATAGTTTTCATGATGGGAAACAGGTCAAAAACCGAACTTAATCCGGTCATAACCGCAAACAAAATATCCGAGGAACCTGCCGGTACAATTGATGTACTTATACTCGGGGACAGCGAAAGTTACTGTTCAATTATCCCGCTGAAAATGTGGGAAGATCACGGTATAACTTCTTATTGTTGCGGAACTCCTGCACAGAAACTAAGCAACACCGATCAGCTGCTTCGAAAGGCTTTTGAAAATCAGTCTCCAAAGATCGTAATACTTGAAACAAATGCCATATTCAGAGAATTTAATCCCTACAATAAGGTTTTGCAGAAAGCTGACACGACGTTCTCTATTTTCAATCATCACAACCTGTGGAAAAAACTCTTCTCAAAAAAATCCGAGGCATCTTCGGGCTACATTTACATAGACAACGCAAAAGGTTACCGTTTTACGACCACAATTGCTGCCGCTGACACTTCGGATTATATGAAAGAAACCAATGCACTTACGGTTGTTCCTGCACGTAACCGTGAATACATTGAGAGTTTTAAGTTATTCTGTCAGGAAAAAGGCGCAAAACTTATACTTGTGAGTACGCCAAGTACCGTCAACTGGAATATGTCACGCCACAACGCTGTAAGTAAACTTTCCGAAGAGCTTGATATCGAATATATTGACATGAACCTGATGACAGACGAAATTCCGATAGACTGGAAAAAGGACACACGTGACAATGGGGATCATCTGAATTATTTCGGAGCTCAGAAAGTTACCTCATACCTGGGTCAATATCTCTCAGGTACCGGACTGCTGAAAAGTCGGAAAAACGATACAGACCTTAAACAGTGGCATATTCACAATGAAAATTTCCGCAATATTGTTTCGGAACACTGCTGATGTCACATTTTTAGATTTACTGTAAGTAATTTGATGTTTTAACATTTATTAAAGTAATAAATTCAGACAACAACCTGATATTTGAATATAATTCAGGTTTATTGAAATTGAATTATCGTATGTTATCTATCACAAATAAAAAAGGGGCTGAGTCATTAACTTAGCTGAAAAAAGAAAAAAGCGGATGCTTTTTACCGAAAGGTATTGAGTATCCGCTTGCTTTGTTGTATAATTTAATTGCTAAAAAAACCTACAAGAAAGCGA
>CALXUV010000064.1 GCA_944391815.1 uncultured Clostridia bacterium
GCGTGAGCGCAAGGACTATGGCCCTTGCGCTCTTACTTTTATCAAAGACTAAAACTAAATATTGTGCCGAACGGCATAGGAAAGAAAACGAACATCGGGAAGATGTGGCGTATCGGACTTATGCCGCAGCGCTGTATCTTCCCGATTAAAAATTATGAGGTGAGGAGATTACAGTACGGACTTTATGAAAAATAACCAAATTAAATATTTGGCAGCACTTTCTGTTCTGCGTCACGTTTATTCCGAAGAATTGATAGAATTAGCAGTCTTGGAACGTATAAATCATAGGAATGCAGAGGAGACGGGGTGTCGAGTAATTAAAATATAAGGCATTATTATGGTAAACAAAGCAAAAAAGGTAATAACAATAGCACCGTTAAGTAACAACGATAACAAAATTCGCGTCGCTGCATATTGCCGTGTGAGCACAGACTCCAATGACCAGCTTAACTCATTTTACGCTCAAGTTAAGTATTATACCGACTACATTAGGTTGAATGAAAATATGCGACTTGTAGATATATATGCAGATGAGGGTATAACAGGCACGTCTATCGAAAAACGAGCGGATTTTAAAAGATTAATTTCTGATGTTAAGAAGAAAAAAATAGATAGGGTACTTGTTAAAAGCGTTACTCGCTTTGCCAGAAATGCTCTTGAATGTATAGAAACAGTACGCTTGTTCAAGTCGAACGGAACAAGTATCTATTTTGAGAATGATAATATTGATACAGAACAAATGAACTCGGAAATGATTTTATATATAAAGAGTGCGTTTGCTCAGGGAGAAGCGTTATCAGCATCGCGCAGAATGGCGGTATCAAGTCGTATGAAGATGGCTGACGGAACATATAATCTTGCCAGCGCACCTTATGGATATAGGTTATCAAAAGATGGGTTAGTTATAGAACCGAATGAGGCTATACACGTTAGAAAAATTTTTGAACTTTATTTGGCGGGGATGGGAGAATGTCTGATAGCGCAATTTATGAACGAACATTATCCTGAGAAAAGGTGGGGTAAGCGTACAATCTGTTGTATCCTTACAAATGAAAGATATGTGGGGGATTGTTTGCTTCAAAAAAATTATTCGGACTCCACATTACCATTGCGTATGAGAAAAAATAATGGAGAGTTGCCGCAATATTATTATGAGGGAACACACGAGGCAATAATCAGCAAGGAAGATTTTGATAAAGCTCAATTATTACGCAAGAACAGACATCCACTTTACAACAAAGCAAATCGTAGGACAACAAAGGATAATTTCTTCTATGGCAAGATATATTGTCGGTATTGTGGTTGGGTATATAAAAGCTCAATTCGTCACGACGAATTGTTCTGGCGTTGTAGTAAAAAAGGACAAGTTGCAGAAAAATGTTATGCGCCAAATTTGTTAGATGATGAAGTGCAAAGTACCTTTGTCCATCTGTTTAATATCTTAAAACAAAACGAAAATGATATTGTCCACGATACTTTGTTGCAAATGCAGACTATTAAAATGAGGGAGCACGGCACGAGCGAAGAGCTTAAAGATATAGACCGTCAGATAGCCGAGTTATCTGAACAAAGCCGTATTTACACTGAACTTTATACGCAAGGAGCGCTTGATGAGATGACTTTTTATAGAAAAGCCGACATGTTAAAGAATAAAATAACTGAACTGCGCAGCCAGCGATTAAAGGTGCTCAATATGTGCAGTGATGACGGGGTATTAAATGCTTTGCGCAAACTTGAGAAAGTGTTGCTGGATACTGACTTTTTAATGGATTTTAGTGGTGACGTTTTTGATAGTATTGTGGAAAAAATATATGTTGAACAAGAAGGCAAATTGACTTTCGTTATGCGTTCTGGTTTAGAATTTACTATGGATAGGGAGAAGCTATGAAAAATAGGATGTATCCTTTTGGATATAACTGTGAAAATGGAGAAATAAAGGTAAATGAATATGAGGCTGCTGTAGTCAGAATGATTTTTTCAGAGTATGACCGTGGTGGTTCTCTCAAACAAATTGTATCAATACTCAACAAAGGTGCTATATCCTTTAATAGCGATGGCTCACTTTGGGATAAATGTAAATTACATAGGCTCTTGATGGATACGCGCTATGTAGGAGATAAGTTGTATCCTCCCATCATTGAAATTGATTTGTTTGACAGGGTAAATTCCGCAAGGGAGAGCAAATATGTAGAGGTGACGCCCGCAAGCGATGAGATTAAATTTTTGCAAAACAAAATTACTTGTTCAAAATGTGACAGCCATTATATTCATGAGATAAATAAGAAAGGTGAGCATTATTGGACATGTGCACATTCATGTTGCAGAGTAAAACCTACAGATGGTTACATTTTATCTTCGATATATTCAGTTATGGGAAAAGTTGTGCGCGATCGCAATCTTTTAAATAATTCAGTTACAACTACTTGTTACAGCCCTACTCCTGATATAGTTCGTATGAATAATGAGTTTAGAAGAGTAGAGCATCAGTGTGGGTATGAAGTTGCTAAAACATTACTTTTTCAGATAGCGTCAGCAAAGTTTTCTATATGTAAAGAAGATAAAAGTATCTATACCAATAATCTTTATGAAAAAATAAGGGCAAGCCATAAGAGTGGTAAACTGAATGTGCAACAGCTCAAAGATATTCTAAAAGAAGTGAGAATTAATGAAAAAGGAAGGGTGGATGTAATGTTTATGAACGGGGCGATAGTTGAAGGTGAGGAGGAGCTATATGCAGGCAAAGTTGGTAACTAAAATAGAAGCTAATCCGTTGCTGTCAAAACATACGAATCCGAACAAATTGTTAAGAGTAGCTGCTTATTGCAGGGTATCAACCGACAGCGAAGACCAACTTGAAAGCTATAAGGCGCAGGTATCCCATTACACAGATAAAATTTCAAAAAATCCGCAATGGAGATTTGTTGAGATTTATGCGGATGAGGGTATTACAGGCACATTGGCCAAGAAGCGTCCAAACTTTATGCGAATGATACGCGATTGTAAGAAAGGAAAGATAGATTTAATTCTTACAAAATCAGTTGCTCGTTTTGCAAGAAATACTGTTGATAGCCTGAACTATGTTCGGCAGTTAAAAACTATCGGTGTGGGAGTGTTTTTTGAAGAACAAAATCTTGACTCGTTGAAAACAGACAGCGAAATGTTTATCGGACTACATAGTGTTTTAGCACAGGCAGAAAGTGAAAACATAAGTGCAAATGTCAGATGGGGAATACAACAGAGAATGAAATCCGGTACCTTTGCTTTCCGTTATAATATTTTGGGCTACAAAAAAGGTGAAGACGGCAATCCTGAAATTGTACCGGAGGAGGCAGAGCATATACGGACAATCTATACAATGTATCTTAACGGGAATAGTTTTGACCAAATTAAAAATTATCTTGAAACAAATGGTGTAAAAACGAAACAGGGAAAAGCTGTA
>CALXUV010000065.1 GCA_944391815.1 uncultured Clostridia bacterium
TCGCTTTCTTGTAGGTTTTTTTAGCAATTAAATTATACAACAAAGCAAGCGGATACTCAATACCTTTCGGTAAAAAGCATCCGCTTTTTTCTTTTTTCAGCTAAGTTAATGACTCAGCCCCTTTTATTTGAAAACTGCTGCCAAAGTAAGCTCAGTCGGATTTAATAAGCTCAGGAAAATACTTTGACACAATTGTCAGCGGAGCACCCGACCACGCATGATTTTTAGTGCCAAGCTGATAGAAATCTTCCCAAAGCGTGCTGTTTTCATTTACAATCAGCGGATAATATCTCGAAAGCATCCTCTTGAAAGCGTCTTCCTTATAGCCAATCCGGCATAAAGCTTCCAGCACATATCCTTCCATATAGGTGGAAGCATTGAATACGCTGACAAATCTCAGAAAAGTGCTCGGGAGCTGCCAAACCGGAAATTACCGCCATGGCATTCGCTCTGTCATCCGCAAAATCTCCGGATGAGTAAAATTTTCCCTTCCAGAAAGCAGATTCGAAATTTTTCTCTATGCTGTGTTTTCTTTCAAGTAAAAATTCCCTGTATTTTTCGTCGCTTATCTCTTCTGAAACGTAAATCGCAAACTTCAAAGCACTGTAATACCAGCAATTTTCCAGTATTTTTTCGTCAATGTTGAAGTTGTGATCGAACCAGTTCCAGTTACCTCTCCGGTTTATTACAAAACCGTCCTTACCCATATCCCATAATCTCAGGTACTCGGCAATCGGGCGGTAAGTCAGACGCAAAATGTCCTTGTCTCCTGTATTTTTATAATACACGGAAATCATTCCTTCTTCACTTATCGCATTCAGGCTTTGAGAAGGAAGCTCGGAAAAAGTCATCCCCGGAACATTGCCTACGAGCACATTCCCTTTCCGCAGTCTTATAAAATCCAGAATTGCCTTGAGGAGCAAAAGTACTGCGTTTTCGCTTAAACAATAAAATACCTGCGGCGCTTGCACGGAAACGTCCCCGATCCACTGTCCCCTTTCTCTGTCGGGACAGTCCATAAAGTTTTCACGCATACAAACGGTTAAGGTTCTTGCGCATTTTTTAAGTAAAACATTCAGGTTCTGATCATCAGTTTGCGGAACATTGACAATGTCACAGTCGTAAGTGCTTTCCCTGTATCCGAGCTCAAGAACTTTTACACTGTCAGGTACTGAAAACTCAATACTCTCACCGAAAATGTAATTATAAAAAGAATGCTCCTGAATTCCGTTTTTACAGACATATTCATAGCTGTGTCCGCGGTATTGGTTATGGCAGTCTCCCGGACCGCCGTTTACATAGTAGCGATCGCTTTTTATTTCTATTTTTTCGCCGCCGTTTGCGACCACTTTAAGAAAAGGAGAAAATTGCATCGCATGTGGAAGCCTGACGCTGTACAGATTTCCGGACTTTTTATAAGCTGCTGAAATATTTTCACTGAAACGGAAAAGCGGTATAGGACGTTTCTCCGGAATTCCGTAGGGCTGCTCACCGTAACTTGCCAAAACGGCAGCGTCCTTGTAACAAGCCGAATCTTTTCCGGCATCAAATCCGATATTGTAGCCACCGTAAAGATAGGACGGAGACAGTCCTTGCGGGTTGTAATACCCCCTCAGAATACCGCACTTTACCCTTTCATCACTGTATATACCCAAACTGTCACAGGCAAAAATCAAACCCGGATATGAAAATGCGGTATTGTTTCTGCCACCGTTTCCCCAATACCACACGTCGATATTCAAAACATTTTGTCCGCTTTTCACATTCAGCTTCACTTCATCGTAATAACCGTTTCCCGGCGTACTTTCTCTGTGAAGTCCTCCGTCGAAAACAGTCAGAACTCCGTTCAGATAAAGATAATATTTGGTTTCGGCAGCAATGTGAAAAACTACATCTTTTATATCCTGTTCAGAATAAAAAACCGTCTCAAATCTTACAAAAAGATTTTTTTCTCTGCTTTCATCCGTCCAGATCCATTTACTTTTTTCCAGCATACTTCCTCCGTTTTATAAAAAGGCATCTTAACAGATACAAAACTGTTGCTGTATGATCACTTGAAACTTTAAATCTTTTTTGTGATTGTTTTACCTGCATGACCTGAAAATTTATTATTCTGCTGACCGGAACAGACAAATTTCAAACCGTTTTCTTGTTTCCGACAAAAGACAAATACGGCAATCCATGCAAAAAGGTCAGATTATTTCAGAATGAAATCCGCCCATTTCTCCGTGCAGTCGGAAAAATGTTCGCTGTAATAAAGCAGTTTTTTTATGTAAGTACGTTTCCGGGCTTCAAGAGCTTCCTCACATCTGTCGACTCCGTAACTAATAACCACAGATGTCAGGTCATAAATCGGATACCCCATTGCATGTCCCGCGGTATGAACAACAGAACACGCCTGCCCTACTGCGTGAACAACACAGGCATCCTGAGGGAGCCGTATTTCTTTTGCAAATGCATGACAGTCAAGTATACAGCGTTCATTTTTATTTCGCCGCGAGCCCACGCTTTTGCAGCTTTCAAAGCAATTTCAGGTCTTGTTTCAACAGGATATTTTACTTTAAGAGCGAGAACCGATTCAGATGCCAGATCAAATGCCCAAAGGCAAACGGTGCGACGGTTCTGCTCACTCAGCAGTTCCGAAAGGTCACGGAGATACTCAGAATTTTCAGAAAAATATATCTGCCTTTTATTTCTGACCTTTTTGCTTATTTCATCGATCAAAGCAGTTTGCATTTCAGTGTTCTCCTTTGTCAGCATTGATGATGGAAAAACATTTTTCTTTTTCAATTTTTCTCTGCCGTATTTAAGTTTGCTGACTTTTGCCACACATAATAATGTCGGGGAAAATTTATGCTTTTCAAATATTTTTCAGAAAACCAAATCAAAAAAATTTGTTTTCTTGAAAGTCAGGTAGCCTGACTAATGCACATTGCCGACAAAATTCTTTTCACTTGTAAGATTTTCAGTGCCTGCAAAGCAGAATAAAATGACAGGGTTGAAACTACCGGATCATTTAATTACGTAAAAAAACAAAATTTATTTATCTTCAACAAAACCGAAAACATCTTCAAAAGGTATTCCGCACCTTTTGAAATACAAAAGCAAAACACCTTCCGAAACCGATATTTCGGCACTTTTGCCAACAAAAGAATTTGAAACTCCGAGAGGAAAAAGAGATGTAAGCTCAGTATTGCAAGCCCGATATTTGAGATTTAAAATATCAACGCCCGAGCAGCGCCCCGTAAGCGAAAAAGCCGAAAGATCCCCCTTCATTTTTTCGGGAAAAACTATCCGTGAATTTTTTACCGCAAGCAGCAGCTGTTCTTCCCCGCAATTTTCTTCGCGCCCGTCACAGGCTATGCCGACACCGCCGTTTTCAGCGATAAATCCGAGCGTCTGGATAGTAGCAATGCTGTGATCAAGTCTTTTTCCGCCAATACAGCCGAGGAGCAGAAAATTACGGTAACCGTTTTCCAGCCCGTACCGCACCGCAAGCATGGTATCAGTGTCGTCCTTCTCTATCGGATATTTAAGGATCTTTCCCACACCCAAGACGGGCGTTTCTTCGAAAGAATCGAAATCCCCGATAAGTACGTCGGGCATTATGCCGAGTTCTCTCAGCTTTAACTGACCTCCGTCAGCCGCAATTACAAGATGTTTGCCACCGGTCACAATCTGATCTTTTGAAACCGGTTCGCCGGACGCACCGACTATCACGCAGATCTTATCCGTTTTCATTGTCTTTCAGCTTTGCGAAATGTATTACTTTACGGGGACATTTTTCAGCGCATTTTCCGCAGTTTATACATTTATCGTAATCTATTGATGCAACAAAATCTTTTACCGTAATAGCGCCGGTCGGGCAGTTTTTCTCGCAAATACGGCAGCTTATGCATCCGCTTTCACAGTAGCTTTTGGTTACCGCACCCTTGTCAACACTCATACAACCGACGTAAACCCTGCTGTCAAACGGAACCAGCTTGATAATATGTTTCGGGCAGGTTGCGACGCAAACTCCACAGCCTTTGCACTTGTGGTAATCGACTTTCGCAACACCGTCAATTACTTCGATAGCTCCGAACGGGCATTTCTGGGCGCAGGCACCGAGACCGAGACAGCCGTTGGGACATACCTTACTGCCTCCTCCGAGCTGCATAGCTGCAATGCAGTTATCTATACCCTCATAAATATATTTGTGTTTGGCTTTTTCAAGAGTTCCGCTGCACATCACCTGGGCACGCATACGGACGGTTTTCTCCGCCTTGACGCCCATTATTTCCGCAACAGCCTGTGCGACTTCATCGCCTCCGACAGTACAGCTTCCGCAGGGAGCCTTTCCCTTTGAAATGGCCTCCGCAAGCGCCGCACATCCGGAATAACCGCAGCCTCCGCAGTTTGCACCGGGCAGGACAGAAACGATATTTTCCGCTTTTTCGTCGACCGGAACCTCAAACGCTTTCGACGCGACGGCGAGCAAAGCTCCGATGACCGCACCCAGAACCGCAAAAATCAGTGCGGCAATAAGTATATCCATAACAGTTACCAATCCTTTCGGTTAAGTTAACCAATGCTCATTCCGGAAAATCCCATAAACGCCATTGCTATAAGTCCGGCGGTTATAAGGGCAATCGGCATACCTCTGAACGGTTTAGGCGGATCAGCAAATTTAAGCCTTGCTCTTACTCCGGCGAAAATGACAATCGCCATGGTAAATCCGAGCGCCGCCGAAAATCCGAACGCCACCGATTCGATAAAGGAATATCCTTCCTGAATGTTTACAAGTGCCGCTCCCAGAACAGCGCAGTTAGTGGTTATCAGCGGAAGAAATATTCCGAGCGCATTGTAAAGAGAGGGAACGAATTTTTTAAGGAACATTTCTATGAACTGAACAAGTCCTGCTATCACCAGAATAAAAGCTATTATTTTGAGATAGTCAAGACCGAGCGGGAACAGAACCTTGGTGTACAAAAGCTGTGTAACGGCGGAAGAAACCGTCATAACAAAGGTTACCGCCATTCCCATTCCAAGAGCGTTTGCCGGCTTTTCGGAAACACCCATAAACGGGCAACAGCCGTAAAATTTGGCAAAAATGAAGTTTTCGATAAATATCGCCGAAAACATCAGAACAAGTATTTCGCTCATTTTCCGACCTCCTTATTTTCGCCGTCCGACGTTTCTTCCGTTTTTTTGCCGTTCTTAATTGAAGACTGAGCGGCTTCTTTTTCCTGTATTTCCAGCAGTTTTTCGGCCTTTAACTTGTTTTCGGCGGATTTCATTTTTATACCGTTAACCGCAGCGATAAGAAATCCGAGCGTCAGAAATGCTCCCGCCGGCATTATAAACAGCTGAGCCGGCATGAAGTTTTCCCCGAAAAGACTTACTCCGAACAGTGTCCCGGCGCCGAGGATCTCCCTTACTGCACCGAGAAGCGAAAGCGCAAGAGTAAAACCGAGTCCGATTGAAATACCGTCAACAAGCGACGGAAGCGGCTTGTTTTTAGAGGCAAAAGCCTCGGCTCTCGCAAGAATTATACAGTTAACAACAATAAGTGCGATAAACACACCGAGTGATTCGTAAAGCTCTGTAAGAAACGCTTTCATCAGCATTTCAACGGCTGTAACAAACGCCGATATTATAACGATATACGCTGCAATTCTTACCTGCTTGGGGATTATTTTCCTTAGAAGCGAAATGAACAGGTTTGAAAACATAAGCACGGCAGTTGTCGCCAGACCCATTCCGAGTGCGTTAATAACCGATGTGGTGGTTGCAAGCGTCGGACAAAGACCGAGAACCTGAACAAAGGTGGGGTTCTGATCAATTATTCCGTTTTTCATTCCGAGCAGAAAATCTTTGAAAGTGTACTTTTTCTCAGTATTGTTTTTTTCCATCTCACTGTACCCCGCTTTCGGAAGAATATGCCGCGTATGCCGCAAGAGCAGCGTTGCATCCGACTATCACCGCTTTTGAACTGTAAGTCGCACCGCTTATTCCGTCCATCTGCCCCTCTCCGCTTCCGCCGCCTTTTACATACTCAAGACTGCCGCTTTTTCCTATAAAGCCGGAAAGGAATCCTTCATCCTTGATTACATCGCCGATACCGACTGTTTCGTTCATTGAAAGTATCTGCACGCCGCATATTTTACCTTCGGTATCAAGTCCTACCAGCATGTTTATCTCGCCTTTGAATCCCACGGGATTTACGGTAGCGTAATATCCGACTGTCTTATCGCCGTTTTTCACTCTGAACAGTTCTCCGAACGCTGTGTCGTCACAACTTACTTCAAGTGCCTCGGAAACAGGATTTTCCACATCCGGGAAAAGTCCCCGTACTGCCTCCTCGGTCTTTTTTCTGTCATTCTCGGCTATAACGTCCTTTGTAACGTCATTGACCACTGCAAGAAGTGCGGCAAGCAGCATAGTTATCAGGGTAAGCACACCGATTATCCTGACAAAGTACAAAACATTTTTATTACTTTCTTTCATGTTTCTCCTTTCACTCAGCAAAACTGCCGCCGGTCAACCGTTCTTTTGTTTTCTCATACCGAAAACCTTCGGCATGGTGGCTTTGTCTATATAATGAACAAGCAGATTCATAATCATAATAGCAAACGAAACCCCTTCCGGATAAGCTCCGAGGAAACGGATAGCTACCGTAATAAGTCCGCATCCGACTCCGAATATTATCCTGCCTACCGGAGTTACCGGCGAGGTTGTGTAGTCGGTAGCCATGAAAATCGCACCGAGCATCAGTCCTCCGGTGAAAACTCCGTAGCCGAGTGACTGAACGGGAGTTCCGACAGGGGAAAGCGCAAGGTAAAACACCGCAACCGTTCCAATAAACGCAAGCGGTATCTGAGGGGTTATAACACGCCTGATAAGCAGATATACGCCTCCGCATATAAGCAAAAGCGCCGAAACTTCGCCGAGACATCCGGGGATAAAACCGAAGAACGCATCGCCTACCGTGTAATCCGGAATCACCGAGTTTTTAATTGACGCAAGTGGTGTTGAAGAGGTAATGGCGTCCGCTTTGAAAAAGCTCGACATTTCCGACGGCCAGCAGACGAACATGAAGATTCTCGCCGCAATGGCGGGGTTTACAACATTTTTGCCTATACCGCCGAAAAGCTGTTTGACCACGACGATAGCGAAAAAGCATCCGAAAACAAGCACCCATGGTGCAATGTTTACCGGTACATTGAATGCGATAAGCACTCCGGTGACTGCCGCCGAAAGGTCGGATACCGTTACAGGCTTACGCATCAGTTTCTGATATGCAAATTCATAAAAAACACATAGCAGAACCGAAAGCACTGTAAGAACCGCCGCCATATAACCGAAAACCACAACAGACCAGACAAAAGCGCCGGACATGGCTATAAGTACGTCACGCATTATGCTTTGCGTGGTGTTTTTATGCTTTACGTGCGGAGAGGGCGAAAGCGCCATCAAAGACTGATTTTCACCGTTCATTTTGAGTTCTCCTTTTTATCGGTATTGACTGTTTCGCTTTTTTGGGATATTGCCGTCTGTGCGGTTGCTGTTTTTAAGCATTCTGCCGATTGTCCTGACGCTGTTTTAGCGGTTTCTGCCGCATTCGGATTGTCCTCTTTTGCGGATGTTGCAGCTTTACCCGCATCCTGCTCTTTTACAGACGCTGTTTTTAAGTTATCCGTTTTCTCTGCCGCCGGCCGGTCCGCTGTATCCGTTTTTCCGGGAGCTGCCGGTTTTTGAGCGTCCGCCTGCCGGGCAAGAAGCTTTGCTCTCCGTTTTTCGTTTACAACGCTTTTTGCCACGCGTATGAACTGCACGATCGGAACCTTTCCGGGGCAGATATAGGCGCAGCTTCCGCATTCCACACAGCTGAGGACGTTAAGCTTTTCACACTCGTCGTAGTCGCCTTTTTTGGAATTCCGAGCAAGAAACAGAGGCATAAGGTGCATAGGACATACTCTTATGCACTTTCCGCAGTGTATGCAGCTGAAGGGAAGCTCGGGCTCGGCGGTGAACTTTTCCGACAATGCAAGCACTGCGTTCGTGCCCTTTGTTACCGGAATGTTTATGTCCCACTGCGCAACGCCCATCATCGGACCTCCGGATATAAGCTTAGCCGGTTTTTCTTTGAGTCCGCCGCAGAATTCTATAAGCTCTGACACCGGAGTTCCTATCGGGGCAAGAATGTTTTTGGGGTTACGGACACAGTCACCTGTAACCGTGACGATTCTTTCGATAAGCGGCATTCCCAGTGCGAGTGCCCTGTACACATTGTAGCAGGTTTCTGAATTGAATATAACGCAACCGACGTCTGCCGGAAGCTTACCCGCTTTAAGTTCGACTCCCGTAAGAGCGTAAATTATCTGTCTTTCGTCGCCCTGCGGATATTTGGTCTTCATTTCCTTGACTTCTATATCTTTTCCGTCGCCGACCGCCTCACGGAGTTTTACAATAGCGTCGGGTTTATTGTCTTCGACCGCTATCAGCCCTTTTTCAAGACCGAAAACATGCATCAGTATACGCAGACCTGCTATTATCTCATCGGGAGATTCAAGCATCAGGCGGTGGTTTGCCGTTATGAACGGTTCGCACTCCGCACTGTTGATGATGATATGCTTGACCTTTCCGATAGCAGAAGCTATTTTGGCGTAGGTGGGAAAAGTAGCTCCGCCCATACCCGAAATACCGGCAACCCTTACTGCCTCGATACAATCCTCGGGACTTACCTTGTATATGTCGCCTCGGTACGGCTTAATGTCAGGGGAAATACGGTTTTCGCCGTCGCTGTCGATAACTATCTGCTCGACTTTCCTGCCCTGCGGAGTATAAACCGATTCTATTTTTTCAACTGTACCCGAAACCGAAGCGTGTACCGGACATCCGAGTCCTTTTTCCACCGCTCCGATCAACTGTCCTTTATCCACCTTATCTCCGACGCTTACAAGTGCTTTGCAGGGTGCCCCGATATGCTGTGAAAGCGGTATGACCACTTTGTCGGGCGCCGGCAGAACCTCAATCGGACTTGAGGCGGTTATTTTATATTCGTTCATGCGAACTCCGCCTCTGAATGTATAAGCCAAATTCTTCACTCCCTCCGGAAAATTTGTTTTTAATTATGAGAAAACTTTGTTAACTAAGATGTTTTTAAGAAAAGAAACTATATTTTTCACTGTGACAAGAATACGCTGTCAACCTGTAAAGACTTTTTCATTGATGGAAATAATGTCGTTTTTAACTGTACCGGATATCTTAATCTTAACTCAGTGCATAAATCAAACAGCCACGAAAGTTTTCGGTTAAATCCGGCTTTAATATATGTTAAACTGAAATTAAATCAGCTGTTATTACCGCTGTTTTCACCGGCGTTTTTATCCTCTCCGCCGATACCCAAATCGGAAAGCCTCGCCCGTATCTCATCTGCAAACCGCTCCGAAAGTTCAAGCAAAAACAGCACTTTCATACCGTTGAACTCGATTGCCATTGAATAAATTTCATTGGTTTTGAAGTTACTGCGGTTGTTGTAAACTTTATCGATTTTGCCGTGTTTGGTTTCAAAAGCTTTGACGCCTTCTGATTTTTCAAAAACATATACCGATTCAAGGTAAAAGTTTGCGGTAACTGTCTCTCTTTTTCCGTTTACCTTTACTACAGCAAAACTGATCTTGTCATCAGGTTTTTCAATATCTTTCAATACATATTTGTAATCAGTGAGCATATACCTTGACGTAAAATATATTCCGAACGAAAGCATAACAAGTGCCGCAAGCTGAAACACAAGTCTGTAAGGTACGCCAAGCTCACTTATAAGGAACATGAGTGCCGCTCCGCAGTAAAGAGCGATGGAAACCGCAGCGGCCGGTCCGGTATTTTTCTTTGGGTAATATATCATCGCTTTTCTCCCCTTCTTCGTTTTATTTTTTCTTTCTCCGGCAGTTTGTTTTTTAATAAAAGGTGGCTGTTATTATAAACGTCGCTTAACTTTGAATGCTTTGAGCCGTTATTTACCGTTAACTGAACCGTTTTTTACCGTTAACTTAACTTTTTTCCGGATTTTTCCGGTATATTTTTCAGAATTTATTTGAAAGCTCCTGCGCTATCTTAATTTTGTATCTTGCAGTGCTGCGGATAACCAATACCTTTGTTTAACAAAAAATCTGCTCCGAACGCTCAGTGCTCATTAAACTACCGCCTTGTTTTACTTATTTCTCTGCTTAAAATGATTACGGAAAACTTCTTTTGTCAGAAACTGATTGCCGTTACTCTTGCAGGCGAATTTTTTTCGAGCTCGAAAATTGCTCCGCATGCCTTTATCTCACCGGTGGCAAATCGGAACCTTTTCGGCATTCCGGTTCTGAATCTTTCAATAATGATATCCTTTTGTACCCCGAGTATCGAATCAACGGGACCGCACATTCCGAGGTCTGTGATGAAAGCCGTTCCTCCCGGCAGTGTTCGGCAATCGGCGGTTTGTACATGGGTGTGCGTCCCGAAAACAACGTCAATTCTGCCGTCAAAATAGTTTGCAAGCGCCGCCTTTTCCGACGTTGCCTCTGCGTGAATATCGAGAACCGAGTAGGTGTAATTTCCCTTTTCCTTTTCAAGCACTGCGTCAATCGCATCAAAAGGACAGTCGGAAGGATCAAGTCCCGTTCTTCCGATAGCATTTATAACCAGTATCCGTTGAAAACCGCAGTCAAGAACGGTATATCCCCTTCCGGGGCATCTCTTCGGATAATTTACCGGTCTTATGACAAGTTTTGATTCTTCAAGATAATCGTAAAACGACGAAACCCGGAACACATGATTTCCGGTGGTCAGGCAATCAGCTCCTGCATTTAAAAGAGCTTCTGCCGAGGCTTCGTCAATTCCGTTTCCGGCAGCCGAATTTTCGGCATTGATTACGGTAAAATCTATTTTACTGACTCTTTTGAAATTTCTCAGATTTGCGGAAATATAGGTTACCGCATCCTTTCCCACGACATCTCCCAGCGCAAGTATTTTCAATGTGTTTCCTTTCTCAAAACGGACTTGTCCGTAAAAACGGAAATATTGCTTTTTAAAAACAAAATCCGTGTTTTTTGTCATAAGTCATTTAAATTCCGGTTTAAATTTTTTTGTCAAAAAGGTTTTCGGGTCGCTTTAATGTGTCATTTAATACTGAAAACTTTTTCCTGAAAATAGTTCTGCCAAAACTGCTTTTTTGTCGGTGCGGACTCGAACTCAGTTTTTACTATGTCAGTCTTTTACCGCTTGTATATTTTAAGACTGAAAACTTTTTCCTGAAAATAGTTCTGCCAAAACTGCTTTTTTGTCGGTGCAAACTCGAACTCAGTTTTTAC